>CACXGR010000026.1 GCA_902767235.1 uncultured Lachnospiraceae bacterium
CTTCTGCCTTGGCAGCCGCTGCAGCCTTAGCAGCAGCTTCCTTCTCAGCCTTTGCCTTCAGGGCAGCCTCTTTGCGCTTCTCGGCCTCTTTGGCTTCCTTCATCTGAAGACCCTTCTTGATCTTTTCCTTCTGCTCGGCGGTGTGCAGAACATCCTGGATCGCGCCGGTAGGACACTTGGCTGCGCACAGACCGCACTTAATGCACTTCTCGGGATCAATGACACTGAGATTGTTCTCGACCTTGATCGCGCCCTTCGGGCATACTCTCGCGCACTGACTGCATCCGATGCAGGCGGCGGTACATGCCTTTCTGGCATCCGCGCCCTTCTGCTCGTTGTGGCAGCGGACCTGGACCTTGGCGGACTCAGGGATGATCTTGATCAGCTTCTGAGGGCAGGCTTTTGCACAGGCGCCGCAGCTCGTGCAGTAGTCGCGTCCCACGACCGCTACGCCGTCGATAATGCGGATCGCGTCAAATTCACAGGCTGCCACGCAGTCGCCCAGACCGATGCAGCCGTAAGGGCAGGTCTTGCTGCCGCCGAAGAGCTGCTTGGCCGCTTTACAGGAACTGATATCTTCATATTCATAGAGCTTGGAAGCGTTGTCAGTCGTGCCGTTGCACATGACGAACGCAACCTTTTTCTCCATGCTGCCGGCGTCCTGACCGAGCAGGGAAGCCAGCTTCTTGGCGACCGCAGGGCCGCCTACGGAACACTTGGTGCAGGGCGTATCTCCGCCTTCTGCCATCGCGTGCGCATAGTCATCACAGCCCGCAAATCCGCAGCCGCCGCAGTTTGCTCCGGGGAGCTCCGCACGCAGATCGAGAAAGAGCTGATCCTCCTGGACTGCGAAAACCTTGGACGCATAGCTGAGCATACAGGAAGCGAGGAGACCGACGATGACGACAAGTACTACAGGTATTACTATATTCATCCTCTCTCTCCTTTCTTATGAAAACATCCCGTTGAAGCCCATGAAGCTCAGGGACAGGATCGCCGCTGTGATCAGGACGATCGGAACGCCTCTGAAGGACTCTGGAATGCGGCTCTGGTCAACGAGCTTGGTACGGACACCGGCCATGATGATCATAGCGAACAGGAAGCCGACACCGGCGCCGAAAGCATTGACCAGAGACTCAATGTAGTTGTAGTTGGAATCGATGTTTGTGATGCAGACACCGAGCACTGCGCAGTTCGTGGTGATCAGAGGAAGGAAGATACCCAGGGACTTGTAAAGTGCGGGCATGCTCTTCTTCATGAACATCTCGACCAGCTGTACCAGTGCGGCGATCACGAGGATGAATACTACTGTCTGCAGATAACCGATACCGAATTTGTTGAGCAGCTGCTGGATCGGCCATGTGACAGCCGTTGCCAGCACCATGACGAATGTTACTGCGATACCCATGCCTGTGGAGCTGTCCAGATCTTTGGAAACTCCCAGGAAGGGGCAGATCCCCAGGAACTGAGCCAGAGGATAGTTGTTTACCAGCACCATGCTGATAATGATGATAACAAATTTCATGATTTATCCTCCTCTCTTATTTACTTCTGGGCGGCGCAGTCGCCGTCAGCGCAGTTTCCTGCATTCGCGCAGCCGTCGCAGCCGAACTCATTGCGGATCTTGCTCTTATCCTTGGTGAAATAGTGCACAGCCGCCATAACGATGGCAAATACGAAGAAACCGCCGGGGACCATGGTCATGATGCTCATGCCGGGAATGAAATTGGAGAGCAGAGGGATTCCCTTGAAGCCCTTTGCGAGGCCAAACCAGTCGCCGGCCAGAAATGTGCCGCTTCCGAGCACTTCGCGGATGGTGCCCATGATGACCAGTGTCAGAGTAAATCCAAGACCCATGCCGATTCCGTCGAGGGCGGAATCAAGGACGCCGTTCTTGCTGGCGAACATTTCCGCACGGCCCAGGATGATACAGTTAACAACGATCAGGGGCAGATAGAGTCCCAGCGCCGAATAGAGGGAAGGGACAAAAGCCTGCAGCAGCATCTGGACGATCGTAACGAAGCCCGCGATGACGGTGATAAAGCAGGGGATCCTGACCTTATCCGGGATGATGTTGTGCAGCGCCGAGATAACAATATTGGAGCAGACCAGAACCGCCGTTGCCGCAAGTCCCATGCCGAAGCCAGTCTCCACGGAAGTGGAAGTGGCCAGTGTAGGGCAGGTACCGATGACCAGCACCAGTACGGGGTTTTCTTTGATCAGTCCGTTTAACAGGACGTCAATTCTTTTCCTCTCTTCCATTATTTCGCACCTCCTAACTCAGCATACTGCGCCAGGGCAGCATAGACGCCTTTGTGGATCGCGGTACCGGAAACAGAAGCGCCGGTAATGAAGCTGAAGTCCGACTCTTTTTTGACATCCTCAGAGCTGAGGGATGTTCTGGTATTGTACTGAGCCAGATATTCAGGGTCCTGGTCTTTGGTACCGACACCGGGTGTATCGGCGTGATCCGTGACCTTGACGCCGGTGACAGCGCCGGATGCATCCAGGCCGACCATCATGGTGAGGTCGCCGCCGAAGGACTTGGTCGTGCAGGTCATGACATAACCGGCGTCATTGTTGGCTTTGTAGATCTCTGTGACAGAGGCCTTGCCGTCTGAAGAGGAAGCGTAGCTGTCCAGATCAACTTTGGTAAAATCATCCGCTTCGGGGAGCAGTTCTTTTCTGTTCGCTGTAGCAGTGATCTCCGCATTTTTGATGATGATAGGCGCAGAGACCGAATTGGTCAGTGCCAGAAGCAGCGTCGTCACGAAGCAGATCGCTACGAGGACAACGACCGGCATGCCGTATTCTTTAAAATTATCGTTCTTTGTCATTTCCCCTTCGCCTCCTTTTCTGCTTCTTTGGCAGCTTTTTTGGCGGCCTTCTCTTCGGCACCGATGCCGTAGAACCGGTTCTGGGCGACCATGTCAAGGAGCGGTGCCATGACGTTCATGAACAGGATGGCGAAGGAAGCTCCTTCAGGATATGCGCAGAACAGACGGATGATCATGGTGACCAGACCGCATCCGATACCGAAAGCGATCTTGGCAGTCTTCATGATCGGGCTCGTCACATAGTCGGTCGCGCAGAATGTCGCGCCGAATACAACACCGCCTGCCAGTAAATGGAACAGCGCCATGTGGAGCGCGCTGTAATCTCCGCCCGCGAATGAATAGTAGATGAAAGCGAATACAAATACAGTGCCCATATAGCACAGCGGGATGATGGGGGAGATGATCTTCTTCCAGATCAGGATCGCAAGACCGATGAAGATCGCGATGGAGCAGGTCTCACCCATTGCGCCGCCGATATTGCCCAGCAGCATGTCCTTCAGAGAAGGCGCCTCGGCAAGCGCGCCGTCAGCCAGAAGGCCGAGAGGCGTAGCGCCGGTGACGGCGTCCGCCGTCTGGTTCAGTCTCGTTACAGGCCATGTGGTCATGTAGGAAGTAAAGGACAGCAGCAGGACGATACGGCCGACGATCGCGGGGTTCGCAAAGTTGCGGCCCAGTCCGCCGTAGAGCTGCTTGACGATGACGATCGCCACGAAGCATCCGATCACAGCCATCCACACGGGGAGGTTTGAAGGAAGGTTCATTGCGAGGATCACGCCTGTGACGCAGGCGCTGAGATCTCTGATCGTCACTTTTTTGCCCAGGAGCCTCTCATAGCCCCACTCAAAGAAGACACTGCATCCGGCGCAGACCGCCGTGAGGATCACAGCTCCAACGCCAAAATAGAAAACGCTTGCAATGAAAGCGGGAAGCAGGGCGATCAGCACCCACATCATTGTCTTCTGGGTGTCGAGGGCCGTCACCAGATGGGGAGACGACGCAACGGCGAGATTATCATAATATTTTACATTCTTCTTATCCGTCATTTCTTGCTAGCCTCCCTTACTAATGCTTTTCCAAGCTTGTTGATGAAAGCCAGCGGCCGGCGCGCAGGGCAGACATAGGAACAGCTGCCGCACTCCATGCACTGCATGATCTTCAGATCGTTGAGGCGCTTGACATCTCTGGCTTCATAGGCATCCGCAAATCCGGTAGGCAGCAGATTGAAAGGACATGCATTGTGGCATCTGCCGCAGCTGATGCA
>CACXGR010000027.1 GCA_902767235.1 uncultured Lachnospiraceae bacterium
GACACCGGGCCAACCATGTTACCGGAGATCGATCTCCAGCAGGATCGGCGTATGATCCTGTCTGGGGCCCGAGTCGATCATCTCCGATCTCTTCACCCTGTCTTTGATGCGGTCGCTGACCAGGAAATAGTCAATTCTCCATCCCGAATTATTGATCTTGCTGGTCCGGACTCTCTGTCCCCACCAGGAGTAGACATCCCGGATGTCTCCGTGCACATACCGGAATGTGTCGACAAAGCCCCTGCTCAGCAGATTGGTAAAGCCTTCTCTTTCTTCGTCAGTAAAGCCGGCTGACATGTGATTGTTTGCCGGGTGCGCCAGATCGATCTCCTCGTGCGCCACATTAAAGTCTCCGCAGGCGATAACGGGCTTTTTCTGATCCAGTTCTGCCAGGTAATCCGCATAGAGCTTGTCCCACGCCTGCCGGTCCTTCAGTCTCTTCAAGCCGTCGCCCGCGTTAGGCGTATATACATTGACAAAATAGAAATCGCCGGCGTCAAGGACCAAAAGCCTTCCCTCGTCATCCATCGTGTCCGGCGCTCCGATCCTGGGAACGATCTTCTCCGCCTTCATTCCCTCCCTGCAGAGGATCATCGTTCCGGCATATCCCTTTCTGGCGGGCGGCTCTGAGCTGACCCATTCGACATGGTAACCGGGAAAGTACGCCTCCAGCGCCTCCATGTGCTTTTTGGAAGGACCCGCGGCAGGCAGCTTGGTCTCCTGGATCGCGATCACGTCGGCCTCTTCATTTTTCAAAGTATTCAGAACGTCTCTGGACATCTGCGCCCTGGGCGTCGCCGAAGTGAGGGCCGCGTTCAGGGAGTCAATATTCCAGGATATGAATTTGAGCATTGTTACCTCCATCTCTTTTCCGTATCAGGCATCCGCAGCACTTTTGACCGGCTGCAATGCCGTAATCAGCTTTACTGGCCGCCGAGCAGGCACTACAATTATGATGAGGCTTGAAGAAGCCCTTTTATAACAGCGCAAGCGCAATGATCTCACATAGATCTCACATAAGGAGAATACCATGCCATCCACTTACGCGCATTACCGCTTCGGGCAGGATGTATTAAAAGCGCTGCCCGCCAAATACCGGGCGCTCCTCCTGAAGGAAGAGGACCTGTTCGCGATCGGCCTGCATGGCCCCGATCTTCTCTTCTACTACAAGCCCTTCTCTCACCACCCGCTGCACGCGGAAGGGGGACGCATGCATCGCCTGACCGGCAGAGATTTTTTCACGCAAGCCGGCAAAACATTCCTCGCCGGAGACCGTCGCAAAGCCGATTACAGCTACCTGTGCGGTTTTCTCTGTCACTTTGCCCTGGACCGCGCCTGCCACAAGTATATCAACGACCTTGCCGCCCGCGGGGACGTCTCTCATGAAGAAATAGAGAGCGAGTTCGACCGGATCCTGCTCGAGGAAGACGGCGTCGACCCCATCCGCAGCAATCTGGCGGCCCACATTCACGCTTCCCGCAGGAATGCGGCTGTGATCTCCCCCTATTTCCCGGGCGCCTCGACAAAAGAGATCTTCTCAGGTATCCGTTCTCTCCGGCTATTCAACGCCCTCCTGACCCTGCCCGGGCACATCGGATACCGGCAGGTCGACCGGCTTCTGGGGCATCTGTCAGCCTACGACTTCATCCACGGGCATATGATCAACCTGGATCCCGATCCGCTCTGCGAACAGAGCAATCGCGATCTGCGCGGGATGTACGAGAATGCGATCGGGGACGCCTGCCTCCTGATCCGCTGCTTTCTGCCGGCCCTTCGGGGCAAGAAGCGCTGGCCCGCCCTCGTAGATTATGACTTTGAGGGGATAAAGGGCCATGAAGACGGCTGGTGCGGGTGATGTCCCGGTCCTGGTCTTCACTCACTCCAGCTCTGAGTACTTGTCCTTGAACAGGTCCCTGATCATCTCATACTGCTCCTCCGTGAGCGGATGGTTCTTCTCTTCGCAATCGAACAAAATATGGCTCGCGATACTGTCGCAGCGGTCCACAATCAGTTCATATCCCGCAAAGAGCTCTGCGATTACCGAACTGCTGTCGGGACTGAGTTCTCCGCTGTGCAGTCTTCTGACATTTCTCTTGCTGCAGGTCCCGTGCAGGTCCGTGATGATCTCCCTGTAGACCTGGATCGTACTGGCAAGTCTCGTGTTGCGGACACTATACTCGTTCACAGTGTTTTCCAGGATCTCCTGCACGGCGCTGCCGAAAACTTTCAGATCCTGCTCCGCGCCGTTCGAAAGGATGCCGTTCTTTTCCCTGAATGTGCGGATGCTCTTTCGCATATCCGTGATCTTGCCGATCATATCCGTGAAGTCGTTGAGCGTATTGTTGAGGAAGACCAGCGTCCTTGCCTCCTTGTCCTGCATGTGCCGCTCCGAAATGCTGATGCAGTACTTCTTGATCTGGTCTGCATATCTCTGTGCTTTTTCTCCCAGCTCTTCGGCCCTGCCGATTTCCTCTGTCGTGTTCAGCGGGATCGTATTGAGGAATGCCTCATAGTAGTCCTCCAGCACATCTGCCAGCATGCCCGACGCAGTTTTCACCTGGTCGAGTGCAAAAGCAGGGTTGGAGAGGAAGATCGGATTGAGGATCGTGAGCGTTTCCGCTTCCTCCTTTTTCTCCTCCTTATTGAAGGGCAGGATGATATGCGCCAGTTTGACGAGCAGGTTTCCGAGCGGCAGGAAGACCGCACTGCCGAGCAGGTTGATCGATGTGTGGAAAGCGGCGATCCCCACTGCGCCGGCATTTGACTGCAGAAAAGGAAAAAGCACCGCTCTGTTGATCGTGAAAAAGACTGTCAGAAACAGAGTGTTCCTGATCACGTTATAGAGCAGATTGACCAGCGCCGCTCTCTTGCCCTTGTTGTTGGATCCCAGAGAAGCCAGGATCGCTGTCAGGCAGGTTCCGATCTGTGCCCCGCACACGATCGGAATGGCCATCCCGAAAGTCACGCCGACAGACATCGCAAGAGCCTGCAGGATACCGATCGTCGCGGCTGAGCTCTGTATGATCAGCGTGCAGATGATCCCCACGATAACACCCAGGAAGGGATTCGTGAAGCGGAACATCAGCTGGTTGAACGCCGGGACATTCTGCATCGGTTCCACCGCGCTGCTCATGGTATCCATGCCGATCATCATGACGGAGAAGCCCACTACGATCATGCCCAAAGCGCGCTTTTTCTCTGTGTTGGCGAACATCAGGGAGACCACGCCTCCGATCGCCAGGAAAGGGGTGAAGGAGGACGGCTTGAAGAGCTGCAGCCAGAAGGGCCCGCCCAGAGAGTTCAAACTGAGCAGCCACGCCGTGGCTGTCGTTCCGAGGCTGGCGCCGATCATGACATTTACGGCCTGCGCCACTTTCATGATCCCCGAATTGACGAGACCGACCGTCATGACCGTCGTCACCGATGACTGGACGAAGATGGCCAGGGTCGTTCCGAAAGCCCATCCCGAGATCCGCTTTTCCGTCAGCTTGTCAATGACTCTGCTGAGCTGTCCGCCCGCCATCTGCGTGAGTGTGTCGCTCATCACGTTCATACCAAACATGAAAAGCGCCAGTCCGCTCAGCATACCTGTTATCAAACTAAATATCTGTGTTCCGCTCATTTGACCGTTTCATCTCCTGTTTCTTCCTGCCCGGGATCAAGTCCGACTCTATCATATCATGTTCCGCTGCAGAACTCACGAAAATAAGCTGCTGCAGTTCACCGTTTCACCGGCTGGCTGCAGCAGCTCTACTAAATCATGATCCGTTCACAGGCCGGCTCAGCCC
>CACXGR010000028.1 GCA_902767235.1 uncultured Lachnospiraceae bacterium
GTGACATCCTCCGTGTACAGCGCAGACTTCATGTAGTATAATGACAAAGATTGCCGCGGGAGATCTTCCCGGCGGCACCCGCGGGATCGCGGAGAAAGGATCATATATGAAACTGAAACCGACTTCCATACTCCTTACCTTTCTGCTTGCCGCTGCGATCGCGGTCGGCACTGCCGGTATCGCGTCGTCAGCTGCCGAAGCAGGCCTCGGAAAGTGCACCAATCTCCGCTGGTCGGACACGGCTGTACTGAAATGGGACAAGGTCGAGAATACAAACACCTACCAGATTGTCGTCACCCTCTGCAACGGGACCAGGAAATACAGCGATTCCCTGATCGTCACAGATCAGACTTCCTGTGACCTGGAAGACACGATCGTCGCCCTGATCGGAGCCAACATGTCCTCGGCCGACGGCGCCTCCTACCGGGTCGAGGCCTCTGTTCAGGCACTGACCACCGATACCGGCAAATATATGGACGGGGAGAGCGCCAATGCGCCCAGCATGCGCTACATGAAATCCACTTACAAGGACGCCCTGAACAGAAACGGCTGGTATATGCGCAGCGGCAGCTGGTACTACTACAGTGCCGGACAAAAACAGACCGGCTGGGTTACTTTCCTGGGAAAGAGATACTTTCTCGACGAGGACGGCCGAATGATGAAGAAATGCTGGGTGGGGGAACGGTACTTCAAGGAAGGCGGCGAAATGGCCCGGAACGAGTGGGTCGGCGGGACCTACGTAGATTCCAAGGGTCTGCGATCGGCCAAAACATCGCTTCCCCTCAAGAGCTGGTCCAAAACCGCCAAGGGCTGGCGCTTCAAGAAAAAAAGCGGCAAGTTCGCCCGGGACGGGTGGCTCAAGATCAAAAACGCCTGGTACTATTTTGACAAAAACGGATATATGAAGACCGGGTGGCTGACGGATGACGGCAAGAAGTACTACCTGTCAACCGCCAAAGACATCGGCTCCGGCCGCGGCATGATGCTGACGGGCTGGGTTAAGATCAAGAAGCAGTACTACTGGTTTGACCAGAGCGGCGCGATGGCGAAGAACACCTGGGTCGACCGGAACCAGTACTATGTGGGCAAAAGCGGCAGGCGCCTCAACTGGGTGACGTATGCAAACCTGAGAAACGTCTCGACCACCAACCGTCTCGGCCAGTATGTGTACAGCGATGACGCCGCACCGGAGCAGAGCATCGCCGGATATGACAAAGCTTATAAGAGCGGAAACCGGATCATGGTCTGCGACCTGCGCTTTACAAAGAACGGGGTCCCTGTCTGCTTCCACGACGAAGCGATCGAGTACGCCCGCAAGGCCGACGGCTCTGTCCCCGACAATAAGCCGAAGGTCTCCAAGCTCACACTCAAAGAGCTCAATAAATATGATTACGGGATCAAGTGGGGGTCCGAATACAAAGGCACCAAAGTCCTGACCCTGGCAAGAATGGCCAAGTGGATCAAGGAGCACCCGGATACGGAGCTCTACATCGAAGCGAAAGTGGAGAAAATGAACGATACCCGGCTCAAAAAGACTGCGGCGGTCCTGAAAAAATACGGCATCACCGGCAGGTCCTCCATCCTGTTCCCGGTATCGAAATCGACAGATACCAGGCCCAAGCGGATGCACCGCATCGCCCCGACGCTGCGGATCGGTATCTTTAAGTATTCGATGGGAAATGTACTCTATCAGCAGCTCAAGAGCGCAAAGGGGCCGCAGAACGATGTGTTCGTCTGGTGCTGGTCCAAAACAGATCTGGACGTCAAAACGATCAAAAAACTGCGCAGTCTGAATGCGCAGTTCGAGAGCGGCACGCTGGACAAGTTCGAGGATATCATCCATTACTACGCCCGGGGAGCAGCCTATGGATATGTCACAGGTATTGAAACCGACGGCGCGGTCTTTCTCAAGAACCTCAAGAAAGCCACGCTGCACAATAAAGCCAGCTGGAAAAAGACCGCGGAGGGGAAAAAGTACAAGCAGATCGACGGCACCTTTGCCCGCAATACCTGGGTAGAGATCAAAGACAATTATTACCGCTTTGATAAAAACGGCATCATGCTGACGGGCTGGTTCAAAGCCGGCGGCAAGACCTATTATCTTAGAAAGAACGGCGCCAGAGCGACCGGCACCGTCACGATCGCCGGGCACAAATACGAATTCGGAGAGGACGGCGTCCTGATCAAAAAGATCAGTTAATACCATCAGGCGGACAGAAAAAAGGCGTGTGAAAATGGTTTCTCATTTTTCACACGCCTTTTTTTGAGCACTATCAGCCTCGCAGGATCTCCATAAACGCGCGGGTCTTCTCCAGCACGTCATCTCCGCCCAGAACAGCGGAACCTGCCACGATCATATCCGCACCGGCATCCAGCACGACCTTGACGTTGTTCGTCTTGATCCCGCCGTCCACTTCGACACGGAGCGCAGGGTTCGTGCGCTTCGCCTCTTCGCGGATCGCTCTGATCCGGTCGGTCGACTCCGGCATATACTTCTGTCCGCCGAAGCCCGGCTCTACAGACATCACCAGAACCAAATCCAGATAAGGAATGAAAGGCTTTACGACTTCCCAGGGGGTCTTGGGCTTGATCGAAAGTCCGGCCTTCATGCCGGCGTCATGGATCTTCTTGATCAGCGCCATGCCCTCCTCTACGGCCATGTCAGGGTCATTGATCCCGCCGTAGGCAAAGCCGCCGCCCGGCAGTACCTCATAGTGGAAAGTCAGGATATCTGCGCCGCCCTTGGCAAAAGCCTCGACGTGGTCGGCAGGGTTGTAGACCATCAGGTGTGCGTCCACGATCAGGTCTGTCATCTTTCGGACGCTTCGAAGGATCGGCTCTCCGAAAGAGATCTCCGGCACGAAATGTCCGTCCATGACGTCAAAGTGTACGACCTGTGCGCCGCCGTCTTTCAGTGCCCGGATCTGCTCTCCCAGCCGGCTGAAATCCGCCGATAAAATGGAAGGTGCCAAATAATTCATTGTGTTTTCCTTCTTTCTTTTTCTCTAAGGCCGCGCAGCTCCGGCTTCCCAAAAGCCTTGCAGCCGGTCCTCACCTGACAGGTGCGTCAGCGTATCCGTAATCCTTCTCGATCTGTGTGATCATATCCACTCTCTTTGCATGACGTCCGCCGAGTTCTTCTGCCCCAAAGAAATTGTCCACGATCATCTTGGCCAGCTCGGTTCCCACTACACGCTGTCCCATTGCGATGATCTGGCAGTGGTTGTGCTCTTTGACCATCTTGGCGGTATAGCAGTCGGAGCAGACGCCTGCGCGGATTCCGGGCACCTTGTTGGCTGCCAGGGAAATCCCTACGCCTGTTCCGCATACAAGAACGCCTTTATCGACCTCTCCGCGGCGGATCGCCTCTGCGACCGTCCGGCCGGCGATGGGATAATCCAGCTTCTCCTCAGGGCTGTATGCGCCATAGTCCACACACTCATAGCCCTTAGATTTCAGGTGCTCGATTAAGCAAGCCTTGAGTTCAATCGCTGCATGATCGCTTCCAAATCCGATTTTCATATCTACCTCCAATGATTTGATATTTTGCTCGTCAGATACGGCTCCCGCCGTTCCTCCTCTTAAGATGCTCAGACTGACAGATCCTCCA
>CACXGR010000029.1 GCA_902767235.1 uncultured Lachnospiraceae bacterium
ATATGTAAAGCGCGTCAAAGAGCTGGGCATGGACAGCGCTGCTATCACCGATCACGGCGTCATGTACGGCGTGATCGATTTTTATAAAGAGGCCAAAGCCGCAGGGATCAAGCCGATCCTGGGCTGCGAGGTCTATGTGGCCCCCGGCTCGAGATTTGACAGGGAGCAGGGCGCGGGCGAGGACCGCTATTACCACCTGATCCTGCTGGCGGAAAACAACAAGGGGTATTCCAATCTGATGAAGATCGTGAGCCGATCCTTCACGGAGGGGTATTACTACAAGCCCAGGGTGGACGATGCACTCCTTCGGGAATTCCATGAGGGGATCATCGCCTGCAGCGCATGTCTGGCCGGAGAAGTGGCCAGAAATATCGTCAGGGATGATCTGCAGGCGGCGGACAAGGCGGCGCTCAAATACCTGGATATTTTCGGTGAGGGAAACTTCTTCCTGGAGCTGCAGGATCACGGCTACGCCGATCAGCAGAAAGTCAATATGGCGCTGATGGCAATGAATAAACGCCTGGGGATCCCCCTGGTCGCCACCAATGACATCCACTACACCTATGACAGCGATGTGGAGGCGCATGATATCCTGCTGTGCATCCAGACCGGCAAGAAGCTCTCGGACGAGAACCGGATGCGGTATCCGGGCGGGCAGTTCTTCATAAAGAGCGAGATGGAGATGCGCGCTCTCTTTCCCTATGCCCAGGAGGCGCTGGACAACACGCACCGCATAGCGGAGCGCTGCAATGTGGAGATCGAATTCGGCGTCACAAAGCTCCCTCATTTTGAGGTGCCGGAGGGATATGATTCCTGGACCTATCTCAATAAGCTCTGTGACGACGGCATGAAGGAGCGCTATCCCGATGACGACGGGACACTCCGAAAGCGCCTGGAATATGAGCTCAATACGATCCGCCAGATGGGGTATGTGGACTATTTTTTGATCGTCTGGGACTACATCAACTTTTCCAGGGAGCACGACATCATGGTGGGACCCGGCAGGGGGAGCGCCGCCGGAAGCATCGCGGCCTACTGCCTGCATATCACGGATATCGATCCCATCAAATACAGCCTTCTGTTTGAGCGCTTCCTCAATCCGGAGCGCGTCTCCATGCCCGATATAGACGTGGACTTCGGCTTCGAGCGCAGGGGCGAGGTGATCGACTATGTGACGCAGAAATACGGCCGGGACAAAGTCATGCAGATCATCACTTTCGGAACGCTGGCGGCCAAGGGCGTCATCCGGGACGTCGGGCGCGTCATGGATCTGCCCTACGGATTCGTGGACTCTATCTCCAAGATGGTGCCGGCGGAGCTGAATATGACGCTGGACAAGGCGCTCAAGCAGAATCCGGAACTGAAAAAGGCCTATGAAGAGGACGAGCGCATTCACAAGCTCATCGATATGAGCAGAAGGCTCGAGGGACTTCCCAGGCACAGCTCCGTACACGCGGCGGGCGTCGTGATCTGCTCAGAACCGGCGGAGGACCTGGTGCCTCTGGCCAGAGCGGCGGACGGTTCTGTGACGACCCAGTTCACCATGACGACCATTGAAGAACTGGGCCTTCTCAAAATGGACTTTCTGGGCCTGCGGACCCTGACGGTCATACAGAACGCCGTGAACATGGCCAACCGCTCCATTGCGGAGGCGGGGGGCGCCTATCCCTCCTACGAGCCCGCACTGGGCGGGGAGAAGATGCGCGTGACGAAGAACCCCATCGGCTATCCGGTCAACCTCGCCAATCTGGACTACGCGGATCCGGCAGTCTATGCCAATATCTCCACCGGCAGGACCGACGGCGTCTTCCAGCTGGAGTCCGGCGGCATGCAGAGCTTTATGAAGGAGCTGCATCCGGAGAACTTTGAGGATGTCATCGCCGGGATCTCTCTCTATCGCCCCGGACCGATGGATTTTATACCCAAATATATATTCGGCAAGAAGAATCCGGACCGGATCACCTATGACACGAAGGAACTGGTACCGATCTTACAGCCGACGTATGGCTGTATTGTCTATCAGGAACAGGTGATGCAGATCGTGCGGGATCTGGGCGGATACACACTGGGCCGGAGCGACCTGGTGCGCCGTGCCATGTCCAAGAAAAAGCAGAAGGTGATGGAGCAGGAGCGCCGCAACTTCATCTACGGAAATCCGGAGGAGGGCGTTCCCGGATGCGTGTCCAAGGGAATCTCCGCCGAAGTGGCGTCCCACATCTACGATACGATGATGGATTTTGCCAAATATGCCTTCAACAAGAGCCACGCCGCCTGCTACGCGGTGGTGGCCTATCAGACGGCATGGCTCAAGTACTACTATCCCACAGAATTCATGGCGGCGCTCATGACCTCGGTCATCGATTTTCCCAATAAGGTGGCGGGCTATATTTTGACCTGCAGGAGCATGGGGATCCGGCTTCTGCCGCCGGACATCAACGAGGGAGAGGCGGGCTTCTCGGTATCGGGAGGCGCGATCCGCTACGGGCTGACCGCCATCAAGGGCGTGGGAAGGCCCGTGATCGACGCGGTGATCCGCGAGAGGAAGGAGAGAGGCCCCTTTAGGGACCTGCACGACTTCCTCTCCCGCATGATCCTGTCGGACCGCGAAGTCAATAAGAGGGTCGTCGAGAACTTTATCAAGGCCGGCGCGCTGGACTGCCTGGGGGCCACCAGGAAGCAGCTGATGAGTGTGTATATGCGCATGATGGACGATCTGGCGAGCGCCAAGAAGAACGACATGGCGGGACAGATGAGCCTTTTCGACTTCGTGGACGAGGAGGAGAAGCAGGACTATGTCATCGCGATGCCGGACGTCGGCGAATACACGAAGGAGATGAAGCTGGCCTTTGAGAAGGAGGTCCTGGGCATCTATGTCAGCGGCCATCCCCTGGAGGAATACATGGGGATCTGGAAGAGCCACATCACAAATAAGGTCGCGGACTTCATCCCGGATGAGGAGACCGGCGAAGCCGCTGTCACAGACGGGGCCAAAGCGGTGATCGGCGGCATGATCTCCGCCAAAAAAGTGAAATATACCAAAAACAACAAGGTCATGGCCTTTCTGGATGTAGAGGATATGACCGGGAGCATGGAAGTCATCGTGTTTCCCAACACCTATGAGAGGGAGGGCGACAAGCTGACGGAAGACGGCAAAGTCTTCCTGAGCGGCCGCGTATCCCTGGAGGAGGAGAAAGACGGCAAACTGATCTGCGAGAAGGTGACGCTCTTTGACGAAGTGCCCCGAAAGCTCTGGATCCGGTTCGACGACCTGGACGCCTACAGACAGGGGGTCGGGGATCTCATGAGGATCGTCGACGAGCACGGCGGGCGGGACAAAGTCGTGATCTTCATCGCCGGACCCAAGCTGCGAAAGGAGCTTGGGGCGGGGCAGGGCGTGCGGGCGGATGCCGAACTGGTCCGCATACTTAAGGAGAGATTCGGCGGCAAGAATGTTGTTCTCGCCTGAGCGAGAATGTTTGCAATGATATACATATTGGGATAAAATATAGGGTGATAAGGTTTTAATCCTGACCAGCTTTGAAGATGCGGAGGCACCGGTTATGTCTAAAGAAATAAGTAAAATTGGCGTATTGACCAGCGGCGGCGACGCGCCCGGAATGAACGCGGCGATCCGTGCGGTCGCAAGAGAAGCAATGTACAATAAATGCAAGGTCATCGGGATCCAGAGAGGATACAAGGGACTCTTGAACGAAGAGTTCCGTGAGATGAAATCCGTGGATGTCTCCGGTATCATACATCAGGGAGGTACCGTTCTGGGGACGGCGAGATGCCCTGAGTTCAAGGAAGAGGAAGTGCAGCAGAAAGCGGCGGATATCTGCAATAAGCACGGGATCGACGGTATCGTCGTCATCGGCGGCGACGGATCCTACCGCGGCGCCCAGGCGCTGTCCCGCCACGGGATCAACACGATCGGCATCCCCGGGACCATCGACCTGGATATCACGTGCACAGATTACACGATCGGTTTTGATACAGCCGTCAACACGGCAATGGAAGCGATCGACAAGGTCAAGGATACTTCTTCCTCCCATGAGAGATGCAGTATCATCGAGGTCATGGGACGCCATGCCGGCTATATCGCCCTTTGGTGCGGCATCGCCAACGGCGCGGAGGACATCCTGATCCCCGAGAAATATGACTATGACGAGCAGAAGCTGGTCGATCACATCATCATCAACAGACGGATCGGCAAGAAGCATCACCTGATCATCAATGCCGAGGGAATCGGACACTCCACATCCATGGCGAGAAGGATCGAGGCCGCCACCGGCATCGAGACCCGCGCGACCATTCTGGGCTACATGCAGAGAGGCGGCTCACCCACATGCAAGGACCGCTACTATGCTTCCATTATGGGCGCTTATGCGGCGGATATCCTTGTGCAGGGCAAGACGAACCGCGTGGTCTGCTACCAGAACGGCAAGTTTGTCGATATGGATATTGAAGAGGCGCTTTCCATGTCCAAGTCCATATCGGAGTACGAGTACCAGATCAGCCAGCGTCTGTAA
>CACXGR010000030.1 GCA_902767235.1 uncultured Lachnospiraceae bacterium
ACTCTGGAAGGATTACGCGGATTATATGATCGGGTCGGAGGAACTCGAACCCGGCAGAGGATGGGACTACAGCTTTTTGGGGACCCTGAACAAAACAGAGAATGCCGGGGAGATCGCCGCCTCTGTCGTCGAGGCGTACGGGAACTACTATGAGAAGAACAGATCGGAAGTATTTAACCCGGATGTGACGCTCTCGGCCATGGACCTGAGCGCGGTGGACGATACGATCCAAGCCGCAGATATGCTCTTTGAAGCCATGCAGAAGGGAATTGATGGGGGAGACTATGCGGAGCTCAACCGCGCCCGCAGCAGGACCAAGGCATTCGGACTCGGCGCGGCGTCCAGCCGTGAGGAGGCCTACGATATGCTGGATATGAGGGACCTGACGGAGCAGCTTGCGCAGATATATCCGGAAGAGTGCAGGAAGGTACAGGGGGCACTGGATAAACTGGTGGTGGCCAGTACTGCAAATGTGAGCGGTGCGGGCGGCGTCTCTATTTACCTGCCCGGGGACAATCAGGCACTCTACAGCGTGGCGGGAGAGCTCTACAGTGAGGATTCGGCGCTGTCTGATCCCTATCAGGATTTCGTCGGCAGCTATATGGAGGCTTGGAAGGAAGGGAGCGGAACGGACTGGACCCTGAACAAACTTGAGGAGGGGGACGGGGAACTGACGATGCAGCTCACACAGGAACAGGTGCGCAATGCTTCGGAGTTCCATTACAGCATATTGCAGCGGAACTCCTTTGGAAGTTATGCGCTGGCGACAGGCAAAGTGCAGCTGGAACCGGATGAGAACAATGTCCTGCACATACCCGCGGATCCGATGCTCGTGGCAGCGGCTACGGATATGGAGGAGCCGTCTGCGCCCCTTACCTGCACGCAGATCGAGCATTCCGGCGGGGAGAGCGTATACAGGACCATCAATATGTTTCTGACGCCCGGACACGAATATGCAGATATTGATGTCACGGCGGACGAACAGGTAGTCATAACCGCCAAAAGCCGGGAGGGAGAGAGGGAACTCTCTGTTTTGGATATCACATCCTCTGCCGGCAGCGCATGGGCCGGCGGTAAGGCTTCCGTCGATGTATCCAATTTCGAGTCCATCATAAACGCGGGCAGTACGTCCCACTCTCCTGTGAGAGATGATGAGGGACACATGAAGCCGTTCTATGAGTGGAAGTATACCGGATATGAGATGTATCCCATGTGTCTTGATAAGGGCTTTCGGATCATTATGAAGCCGGCCTCGGAATTCAACAGGGAATTCATCTGCCAGGTCATCGTCAAAGATGTAAACGGAGTCCAGCACGCTTCCGACTTCCGGGAGCTGAACGAGGGGAGCAGTACGGAGTTCATCGAGGCCCCCACTGAAAAAGGAACGCTGTATGCGCTGGCTGAAGACAGCGGGATCTGCATCGATCACTATGAGGGTGAAGACGAGAAGATCGAGATCCCGGCTTCCCTGGAGGGGAGGCCGGTCACAAAGATCGGCGCATATGCTTTTGCCAAGAACAAAACGATCAGCGCGATCACACTTCCGGATACGGTCGAGGAGATCGGAAAAGAGGCGTTCTGCAACATGAAGCAGCTCACACAGGCATCGCTTTCCAAAAATCTGAAAACGATCGGGATCGGTGCTTTCCGATACAGCGGGCTCACACAGATCGATATTCCGGAGAGTGTGGAGTCGATCCGAAGAGCGGCCTTTGCCGATTCGGCGCTGACATCCGCAGATCTCCCGGAAGGGATAAGCCTGATCGGCTCGATGCCTTTTGCAGACTGTGCGCATCTGACGGAGATCAGGATCGGTGACGGCAATCCGAATTACAAGACAGCGGACGGAGTGCTCTACACAGCGGACGGAAAGGTCCTGATCCAGTATCCGTGCGCCGCGGCAGATGAATACGCGGTGCCCGAGGGAACGGAGGAGATCGGATACGGTGCATTTTCCTCTTCCGGGATCAGAGAGATCAGCCTGCCCTCTTCACTCAGGACCATCGGAAATTTTGCATTTTATGACTGCTCAAAGCTGTCGTCTCTGCAGCTGCCGGATTCTTTGGAATCGATCGGAGCCATGGCTTTCAGTTCATTCGACGCGCGATACCATATGACTTCGGATGAGGAAAAGAGCGAGGCGGGCACGATTCATCTGGGACCGAATGTCCGGTATATCGGAAACGGCGCATTTGACGCGCTCAAAACGAAGGCATTTGAAGTGGATGAAGGAAATCCGCAGTTTGCCTCTCTGGGCGGGTTTATAACGGGAAAAGCCAAAGACATGATCATCAGTGAACCCAGGGGAACGGGCTCTGTCGTGGTGATCCCCGACGGCATCACGACTTTGCAGGACTATGTGCTCTCAGATTTGAAATACGGGACGGAGTTCGTGATCCCGGACAGCGTATTCCGCATAGGGGAGCTGGCATTTCCCTATTCGTATGGGGAATTAAATGAGGAGGGAAGATACGACGTACTGTACATGACGAAATTTCACTGCTCAGAAGGATCGGCAGCGGAGAAATTCGCGAAGATCTATGAGATCCCCTACGACAATATCACCGACCCCGGTGAATTGAATTACGAAGAGGTGACAGAGGAGATTCCGGCAGAGGGCGAAAGAGGCGCGTCCAAAATGATCTGGTATGTCTTCGGCAGTCATGCGGAACTTGTGGGCTGCCAGAGTGATGAATTTGCGCCTTTGGAGATCCCTTCCGAATACAAGGGACTTCCGGTGACTGCGCTGCGCTGTTCTGATGATCCCTACAGATCATACTGGTGCCGTGCGGAAAAGGTGATCATTCCCGATACGGTCGTGCGGATCGACAGAGAATTCTTTGATGGATTTCATTTTCTGAAGGAGATTGAAACGGGGGAGAACAATCCGGCCTATACGAGCATAGACGGCGTCCTGTTCACCAAAGATATGAAGGCGATGATCGATTACCCGATCAAAAAAGAGGATCAGACGTATTCGGTACCAGACAAAGTAGAAGAGATCTCGGATCATGCGGCTTACATGAACAGGAATATCCGGAAGCTGACCCTTCCGCGGTCCCTGCGCAAGATCGGAGACAACGCATTTACCTCATGCAGTGCGCTCACGGAAGTTTCGTTTAATAAAGGCCTCAGGGAAATAGGCAAATACGCGTTCAACAGCACGCCGCTCTCGAATGTCAGCCTGCCCTCATCGGTCACTTCCATCGGGAACTCGGCCTTTATGCTGAACGCGGAATTCGGCACCCTGATCCTTCCGGATAAGCTCCAGACGCTCGGATACAAGGCTTTTTCCACCAGGATGGGGGAAACATTCGGCCAGGAGTCGATCAAGATCCCGAAAAATCTGAAGATCGAAACGATATTCCTGTCCGGTGTGCTCTTTGACCGCTTTGAGACCGACAGTAAGTGCGAGAATTATACGGCAAAGGACGGCGTGCTGATGAGCAAAGATGAGAAGACGCTGGTCTCGGTCCCCACTCTCCGCGAAGGAGAATTTACCGTGCCGGAGGGGACGCTGTACATCGAGTACAACGCTTTCAACGAATGTGACAGGATCACCGATATATACATTCCGGACACGATCCTGTCCATCGGCAATATCGCGGAGAAAGATTACTCCACGGGCGAATACAAATATGTCATACACTGCCGCAAAGGAACGGAAGCACAGAAACAGCTCGAATCCAAAGGCGCTTTGTGGGTGCCGATCGAGTGATCATCTCTATTTTTTCTCAACAGGAACGGGCTTAAAAGCCTTGGGATAGGTCGCCCTTTCGGCATAGAGGGCGGGGAGATAAACGCCGCCGTAGGAGAGCTTTCCGAGAGGATCGTCGTCATATTCATTGACCGTCACCGCGGTGACCGTGTCTCCCTGCAGCTGAAGGGTCATGTTCTCATATGCGATGCTTACATCATCCTCGCGGGAATAGTTGATATTGATCACACCGTTCTCACGGTAGTAGATGCGGCTGATCTGACAGCCGGCTTTCCGGATCATGTCCACATATTCGGAAGCGCCTTTGCAGGTGAGCAGATCGGCTTCACTGATCTCTATTCCGCCGTACTCCTTGAAATCACCGTCCCAGTACAGGTAGTAGTCTTTCCAGGTATGACCGGAAGGAAGTTCGGTCGTCTTGTCCTTCTCTCTGTCGTATTCGGAGAGAACGATGGTCATCCGTGGAGAGCGGCTGATCTGGGTCAGAGCCATTCCCTGAAGAGAAAAAACATGCTCGTACCAGCCGTTTTCATTGACGCCGAAGATGTAGGTGGCGTCGCCGGTCGTGTAGTATTTGCCGATCAGATAGAAATCGCAGCTGTCAAAGCGGAGCATGCGGCGATCACCATGATAGGGCCAGAAAGACTCATCGGTGATCACAGGGGTAACCTGGTTTTCTGTGACAAAATAGAGACTGCCCGTATAAGCGCCGAACTCATCTTCGTCGCCGACCAGGGCGAAGGCCTCCGGCTTACCGTCTCTGTTGTAGTCGGACACGCAGAAATCATCCACTTCGACTTTGCCCAGTGCACCTTGGAAGACGCTCAGAAGCTTCGCCTCATCTTCCTTGCTCACAGAAGGAAGCTCCTGAACGGCGGCCTTTTCCGACGTATCGGCTGACGCTGCCGCGGCAGGCAAAAAAGCGCTGCATGTCATGGCAGCAGCGATCAGTGCAGACAGGAACAGTCCGGAAAAGTGACGGCGGCCGGATCTGCGGACAGCCGGGCGCATCCCATTTGAATTCTCAGAGTAGTTGTTCATGGTAGGAAGCCTTTCTGTGGTTAAGGTGTTTGACGATCGTCTATAAAGATATAATAATCCCGAGCGGCGACAAAAACAACGGAAGGCCCGGGAGATTCGTCAAAGATTTCTGCCCGGATCCAGATAGAGCGCGATCGCCAGGCCGACCACCTTCTCGGGCGTGGCCGGGTCGCTGCAGAGCGAGTGACCTTCGCCTTCAAACACTGTCATATCTACACCGTATCTGGCGGAAAAACGCGCAGCTGCGGCGGGGTCGATGACCGGATCCTCAGAGCCGTGCGCCATGGCGATCTTGTGCGGCCCAAAACGGTCCGGATCGAACTTCTCAAAGAGATCGTTGGCGGCCAGATCGTCCATAAAGCCCTGGGTGATCCTGACGGGACGGCCGAGGCTGAAGCCCTGCATGAAATACCCCTTTTCCTTCAGGTCCTTCTTCAGCTGCTCGTCTTCCTCCGTGTAGCTGTCCTTCAAAAAGAGGGAGGGCATGTTGACCGCGGCGCTTCTGAAAAACGCTCTGCGGCCTTTGTGCGGCCTCGTGCTGATGTAGAGCGCGGTCACATAGGCGCCGAAACTTGAGCCAAAGTAGTAAATATCCTGATCGGGATACCTGCTCACCAGCTCTTTTTCCACACAGGCAAGGCTCTCGAGGCAGGCGCTAAGACGCAGCTCCTCGTCGTAGGACGCCTCCACACCGTGACTGGGCAGATCGATGCCGACGACGCCGATCCCGGCGGCAGGGAGCTTATTCAGAAGCAGCTGAACGGTCGGGCTCTCCTTGCTGCTCGTGAAACCGTGGACGGCGATGGCGATCCCCCGCGGATCACCGGGGATCTCTTCTACACAAGCGACCTTATGATGATCGGGCTTTTCTACGGAATATTTGCGCATATCAGTTTCTCCTTCGGTCACAAAATCGTCAGAAAATCGTCACAGCAATGAGGTTGATTTTCGGTTTGTGAATAGATATCATTTAAATACAATGATAAGGTCAATCATGATATTGATTCAAGGAGGAATTGTGTATGAAAAAAAATATTGCAAGATTAGTGCAGGCGGGCATTCTTGTTCCGGCGCTGGTGTTCTCCATGGCTGCCTGCGGAACATCCAATACTGCCGGCACTGCGAAGAGCGAGGAGACGGCGCCGGCACAAGAGACGGAACCGGAGGGAACGGAAGAGACCCAGCCCGCTGAGGACGGCGCGCAGCAGGAGGCGGCAGCTGCAGAGGATGTGGTGTTTGAGAATGCCGGAATGAAGATCACCCTTCCGGCGGAACTCGCGGACAAGATCACCGTCGGAACGCCTGAAAAGGACGAGGACGGCGCTATTTTTACAGCCTATGAGAACGCATCCGTGGAAGCCGAGAAGGCAGCGGGACACCAGTACGAGGGCGCCGGCTGGCTCTTCAGCATCTGCACCAGAACGGAAGAGGATGTGCACAGGATCATGTGTGACGACGGATCCGGCTCGGACATCATCGGTTACGGTGACGACGGCGTCTACTACGTCTACTATCATCCCACAGATGTCCGCTATGAGCGGGAGACCCCCGAGCAGATGGAGAAGGATCAGGAACAGTGGGCAAAGGCCTGCGAATGGGCAGACTCTGTTTTCAAAACCTTCGCGGAAAACAACGGCATCACCAAAGTCACCTGGAACAGCACGATGGTGGAGATCTCCCTGGCGCGCACCTGCTATCAGGATGATGCCAAGTATACACTGAGCACTACCGAATTCGGTCCGCTCGAGCCCGGCGATGTCGACGCAGAGAAGTATGTCAAGCAGCTGACAACAGATGCCGTATATGAGATCGCAGACGGTATAGAAGCACCTGACGGCGAGTATGTTGTCCTCAATTTCCCTGACGATGATGTCCGTTTCGATTTCTTTATCGGAGAGGACAGCGGCAATATCATCCGGCAAGTCTGGTCTGACGGCGAGAACGAAGAGATCTACAAGGTCACATTTGCCGACAGCAGCAAGGTCGCCAGCAAGATCATGCAGGAGTGGTACGCGGAGATCGCCAAGGCGGCGGGCAAATGAGTGAAGGGGATCGTCCCTGCTCTATTAAGGAAAGAAAGAAAACCGGGCTCCATCAAGGAGTCCGGTTTTTGCTCTGTCCGGGTATGAATCCGCCGCGGAAGCTGCGGATGCTTCAGAAGCAGCAGAAGCTGCGGAAGCCCGATCACGCACCGGGGGTGAAATCCGTGTGGTGTCCCTCAGAGGGCTCGAATTCGAGCTTGGGGTCATCGGCTGCGGGCTGCACTTCCTGGCCGGGGTCAAATCCGGCGTGATGGCTCTCCGCCGGCTCTGAAGGCTGAGCGTCTGCAGCTGTATGATAGGAGCTGTATGCAGAAGCGGACGCACTCTGTGCAGCGGCTTCTTTGCGGGCTTCCTCCGCTCTGCGCGCTTCCTCCGCCTTGCGGGCTTCTTCTTCCCTGCGAGCTTCCTCTGCTTTGCGCTCTTCTTCTGCCCTGCGGGCTTCTTCTTCTCTGCGGGTCTCGGCTTCCTTGACGGCCTTCTTCTCACGCCTGCCGGCCAGAAGGATGCAGATCCATGTCGTCAGCAGACTGAAGAGGCAGGATACGCCGGCGATGAGCAGCAGCCAGTTCGGGAAACCGTCGACCAGCCCGGTGACGGCGGTGATCTCGGAAAGGACGCAGAAAGCACCGATCAGGCAGATGAGCGACAGAAGCAGGTTCAGGATCCAGATCGCGTAGTCGAGTACCTTGATCTGAACGGTTCCCTGCAGTGTCAGGATACCGAGGATCAGTGACAAGAGACCGGCGTATAATTCAAAATGAGATGCCACGTCAGCGGAGCGCACAAGGCCGATGGCGCCCAGAAGGATCAGCAGGGTGCCCAGTGCAAATCCGTACCGGTCGATCCGCTTGTAATCGCCGGATACGAAGAAAGAAACGATCGAGACCACGCCGACGACGATGAGTCCCCCGCAAAGGATCTGGCAGATCGTGGTGATCATCACGGTCTTTTTAAAAAGAAGCAGATAACCTAAAGCCACGGCAACGGCGGCAAAAAGGATCTGCGTGATGACATTGCTCTTGCTGGTTGAAGTTTTCACTGTTTTATTCCCCCTTTTTTAATGTGCTTTGGCACAAT
>CACXGR010000031.1 GCA_902767235.1 uncultured Lachnospiraceae bacterium
TATACCATTTAGAAATGGAGAACGCTATGCAGGTGACGGATGTAAGAGTTAGAAGAATTGCCAAAGAAGGCAAGATGAAGGCAGTCGTCTCGATAACGATCGATCAGGTTTTCGTTGTACATGATATCAAGGTCATTGAAGGTGAAAAGGGACTTTTCATAGCAATGCCGAGTAAGAAGTCAGCGGATGGAGAGTACAGAGACATAGCCCATCCCATCAATACTGAGACCAGGGCGATGCTGGAGAGCATCATTTTGGACGAGTATGAAAGAAGTGCACTGCAGGAGGATACGGCATCTTCAGGTACGACATTATAAGCATAGCACAGATCAAAACAGTTAAATATGGGTAGAAGTGATCGCCGCATTCCGCAAGGGTCTGCGGCGATCTTTTGCCCTGAAAAAGAGCATAAAAGCAGTGATATCAGGCTCTGTATGAAAGGTTTCTTGACGTCTCCCGCTCATGTGTGGTATGTAAGGAGATACGCACGGAAAAAGAACAACAGTGTTTACAAGGATATAAAGGACGGACAGAATGGATTCTTATTATGTTATCGCAGGGCTGGGGAACCCGGGGCGCCAGTATGACGGCTCCAGACATAACGCAGGGTTTGATGTGATCGACGAGCTGGCGGACCGGCTGGGCATCGGCAGGCCGGTGCGCTTTGGAAAATCCCTGATCGGAAAAGGCATGATCGGAGGACAGAAAGTGATCCTGATGAAGCCGCTCACGTATATGAACCTCAGCGGGGAGGCGGTCAGGGAAGTGTGCAGCTATTTTAAAGTGGATCATCACGATCATCTGATCGTCATTTCGGATGACATTGATCTCCCGGTAGGGCATCTGAGGATCCGCAAAAAGGGCAGCGCCGGCGGACACAACGGCCTGAAGAATATCATCCTGCATCTGGGAGACGATGCGTTTATGAGAGTCCGGATCGGGGTCGGCGGAAAACCGTCGCCGGGCGCGGATCTGGCCGGCCACGTCCTGGGACATTTTAAGGGAGAGGACAGGGCGGTCATGGAGGAAGCGGATGTGAAGGCGGCGGACGCGGTGATCTGCATGGTCGAGCAGGGCCCGGACAAGGCGATGAATCTCTACAACACAAGAAAGCAGAAGCAGGTAAAGAAAGATGTCGACACTGACAGCGCCCCTGAGGGAGTCTGAAAATTACAAGAGGATCGTCCAAGCGCTTGCGAACAATCCTGTCAGCGTACTGGCGGACGGGTGCGCTCAGGCGCAGAAACTGCACCTGATCCATGCGCTGACCGAGGAGGGATCGCTGGCCGCCGGCGCCAGATTCCGGCTGATCGTGACCTACAGCGACCAGAGAGCCAGGGAGATCCAGGAGGATTTCCGCTTCTATGACCGCAATACCTCGCTCTTCCCCTCCAAGGATCTGATCTTCTATCAGGCGGACCTTCGCGGAAGAGAGCTGGACAGCGAGCGGATCAGGTGCCTTCGGAGGATCATGGAGGGAAGGCCGGCGACGATCGTCACGACTTTTTCTGCGCTCATGACGCCCCAGGTTCCCCTGGATATTCTCAAAAAGAGTGTCATCGCCATCGAGAAGAGGGGCGAGCTGTCCCTTGCGGACACGGCTGCGCGCCTGGTCGCCATGGGCTACGAGAAACAGTACCAGGTGGAAAAACCGGGGCAGTTTGCCATTCGCGGAGATATCCTGGATATCTATGATCTCACGGAGGAGAATCCTTACCGGATCGAGCTCTGGGGGGACGAGGTGGAGTCCATCCGCGCCTTCGATGTGCTCAGCCAGAGGTCTCTTGCCCAGCTGGAGACAGTGCGGATCTATCCCGCCACGGAGATGATCCTGTCCCACTCCAGGCTCCGGGCAGGTCTCGACCAGATCCGCCGGGAGGCCAAGGCGACGGAAAAAACCTACAGGGACAAGGGGAAGACCGAGGAGGCTCACAGGCTGAAGACTTCTGTAGCCCAGATGGCCGAGGAGGCCCTGGAGTGGCATCAGTACGGGGCGCTGGAAGGCTATATTCACTATTTTTACCCGGAGACGGAGAACCTGCTGGACCTGTTCCCGGGGAGCGCGACCATGATCTTTGTGGATGAGCCCTACCGGGTGCACCAGCACGCCTCCGCGGTGGAGGCGGAGTTCAGGGAGAGCATGGTGAGCCGGGCGGAAAAGGGTTACGTCCTTCCCGGCCAGATGGCGTTTTTGTCCGGCAGCGAAGAGACCATTGAGACCATGCTGGGGTACCGGTGTGTCGGGCTGGCCGGCCTTGCAAACGGCTGCGGCTACATGAAACCGGCACTGACGGTCTCCCTGACGGCGAAGACGATGTCGCCCTTCAACAAGAGTTTTGACACCTTGGAGAGGGAGCTCGCCTCATACCGCAAGAAGGGTTACAGGATCGCGCTGATCTCCCCCTCCCGGACCAGGGCCAGAAGACTCGCCCGGGACCTCACGGCGGACGGGATCACGGCCTTCTACAGCGAGAATCCGGACAGAAAGCTGATCCCCGGCGAGATCATGACCTGTTACGGCCGGATCCGGCAGGGATTTGAGTATCCCGATATAAAGTTCGCGGTGATCGCGGAATCCGATATCTTCGGCGCGGAGAAGAAAAAGAAGGCCGCCCGCAAGAAGTACAACGGGGAGCAGATCCGGGCCTTCTCGGAGCTCAAGGTCGGCGACTACATCGTCCATGAGGACCATGGAATCGGCATCTACCGGGGTGTGGAGAAGATCGAGGTCAATCACACCGCCAAGGACTATATCAAAATAGAGTACGGCGGAGGCGGCAAACTCTATGTGCTGCCCACTGAGCTGTCCTCCCTGCAGAAGTATGCCTCCTCGGGCACGGCCAAACCCAAGCTGAACAAGCTGGGCGGCCAGGAGTGGAGCGGGACCAAGAAAAAGGTCAAGCGCGCTGTGGAAGAAGTGGCGGAAGATCTGGTGAAGCTCTATGCCGCCAGGCAGGGCAGAAAGGGCTATCAGTTCGGCCCCGACACGATCTGGCAGAAAGAGTTTGAGGAGATGTTTCCCTACGAGGAGACGGAGGACCAGCTGACCGCGATCCGGGACACCAAGCGGGACATGGAGAGCGACAAGATCATGGACCGGCTGATCTGCGGAGACGTGGGATACGGCAAAACAGAGATCGCCGTCAGGGCCGCCTTCAAGGCGGTGCAGGAGGGAAAGCAGGTGGCCGTCCTGGTGCCCACGACGATCCTTGCCCAGCAGCACTACAATACATTCTGCGAGAGAATGCACCGGTATCCCGTCAATATCGGCATGCTGTCCAGATTCCGCACGCCGGCGGAACAGAAAAAGACCATCAAAGAGGTATCCCAGGGAATCTGTGACATTGTCATCGGCACCCACAGGCTCCTGTCCAAGGACATTAGGTTCAAGGACCTGGGCCTTCTTGTGGTGGACGAGGAACAGCGCTTCGGCGTCAGCCACAAAGAAAAGATCAAGAAGATGAAGGAAAATGTGGACGTGCTGACACTGTCCGCGACGCCCATCCCCAGGACCCTCCACATGAGCCTGGTGGGGATCCGCGACATGACGGTGCTGGAGGAGGCGCCGGAGGGCCGCGTCCCGATCCAGACCTATGTCATGGAATATGACGATGAGATGGTCCGCGAGGCTATCCTGCGGGAGCTGTCCCGCAAAGGACAGGTCTACTATGTGCACAACCGCGTCAACGATATCGTCGATGTGACCGCGCGCCTGCAGCAGCTCATCCCGGAGGCCAATATCGCCTTTGCCCACGGCAAGATGCCGGAGGCCGAGCTCGAGACGATCATGTACGATTTTATTGACGGAAAGATCGATGTGCTGGTGTCCACGACGATCATCGAGACAGGACTGGACATTTCCAACGTCAACACGATCATCATCCGCGACTCGGACAAGATGGGCCTCTCGCAGCTGTATCAGCTGCGGGGACGCGTGGGCAGAAGCGGCCGCACGGCGTACGCCTTCCTCATGTACAAAAAGGACCGGATGCTCCGGGAAGTGGCAGAGAAGAGGCTGCGCGCCATCCGCGAATACACGGATCTGGGCAGCGGCTTTCGGATCGCGATGCGCGACCTGGAGATCCGCGGCGCGGGCAGCATTCTGGGCAAGACCCAGCACGGGCACATGCAGTCGGTGGGATACGACCTCTACTGCAAGCTCCTCAACACAGCCGTCAAAGAGGCCAAGGGCGAGACCGTCAAAGAAGAGCGCCCCGTCAAGGTCAACCTGACCGCAGATGCTTTCCTGCCGGAAGCCTATATCGTCAACGAGGAGCAGAAGCTGGAGATCTACAAAAAGATCGCCGCCATAGAATCCACCGACGACTACGACGATGTCAGAGAGGAGCTTTTAGACCGCTTTGGCGAGATCCCGGCGCCGGCCGGAAATCTGCTGCGCATCGCCCTGATGCGCTCCGTGGCAGCCAGGATCGGCATCACAGAAATTGTCGGGACCCCCGGCACGATCCGCTTCCACATGGATCCCAACGCCCGGGTGCGGGGCGAGAACATCCCGCTCCTTCTTCGCAATTACTCGAAGACGCTCTCTTTTGCGGTCAAAGGATTCAGCGGCCGCGGCACGCCGGAATTTCTCTACCGCTACAAGACGGTGGGCGTCACCGTGCGGGACGAGGAGATCCTGCTCTCGTCGGTGGAGGAACTGCTGATCACGATGGCGAGGTATCTGGTGTGAGTTGGTGACGGGGA
>CACXGR010000032.1 GCA_902767235.1 uncultured Lachnospiraceae bacterium
TCGGAGAGCTGCTCGCGCGTTTCGATCGGATGCTTGACATTCTTGATGTCAAAATTCCGCATCGTCTGGTCCGCAGAATCGCAGTGGATCGTACCTGTGCCGGTGATCTTTTGCCAGAGTGAGCGTGTGAGCGTCATATCCGTGATACGGTAGAGCCGGACCTCGTCCTCGCGGCTGTTGAGGAAGCCGGTGCTGATGAACAGTCTTTCCGGGGTCAGTGTGTATTTGGTAAATGTCCAGGGGAGGCCGAGAAAATTGCGCTTTCTGTCTTCCCAAACTTTGTCTTTTCTCTTCATCTTCGTCGCTCCTTTCTGCCTGATGAACGGCTTTTTTCTGAAGTTTGAAATCATTATGGCACAAAAGGGCAGTCTGGAAAATATACCTTCTGTGAATCCTTTGTGAATTAGCATCCGACCTTGCATCCGACCTCCTTGCATCCGACCTTAAAGGTGGTTTGACCCCACCTGGGGTCATTCTACCTTAAAGGTCGCTTATTTGGTACAATAGTATTGCCAGCCTTTCTCTTTCAGCTGGCAGGCTGTGGATCAGGATCTATCACAGACGAAGGAGGAAAGCCCCAGTGACACAGGAGAACATCGAAGAGATGCTGGAAAAGCCGTATTGGATCGTTGACATCCTTCCGGAACGCGTACCAAAGGACTCGCCAGGGCGGTATTTTGCCATAGAGCAATACTTCCTGGAAGAATCCCGGATCCTTGAACTGCGCAGGAAGCAGCTTGGCATGCTCTTAAGGCTGAACTGCTACTGCGGCTTTACCGTTTCGTTTGATGCTGGTCTGCATTGGGTGATGAATCCGGCACCGGAAGAAATGGAAAGAAGACTTCTACAGAAAGAACGCGTGGGAGACATCCATATCATGATCGATGGCGGGAAGAGCATGATTGCGCTCAACCTTGACGACACCTATATGACGGTATATGACCCGACGGAGAGGATCTTAGAATTGCTGCAAAGCCTTGCGGGTGCAGAAGGGCTGTTCACATGGAAGCCGCCAGCAGATTGATTCACTGGGAGGATTGAATGGCATTAAAACGTAACGCAATCAATACAACAAAGAACAACAATTCCCAGTTCACCCCGCTCCTTGCACTTGTGGATGCAGTTCCGGTGCTGTTTTTTGGGATTGCTGCGATCGTGCTTGGCATGAAAGTCCGCAGTGCGGTATTTTTTGCCGGTGCATTACTCTGCTTTTTGGCAGGATTTGGCAAAGTATTGTGGAAATTTCTGATCGCCCTCACCGGAAAAGACGTGGAGTATCTGGGGATGCAGCTGAGATATGTCATGCCGGCAGGCTTTTTCCTGATGATCGTGGGCGCATTCACAGCAGATAGAAGCGTGGTCAGAGGGTTGATCAGCGGTGCGCTGCAGATGCCGTCGCTGCTCTTTTTCATCCTTGCGGTCTGCGCCTTGACGGGAATGGTCATTTGTGCCCGGAAATTTGACCGCCATGACGTGAGAGGCAACTGGATCGAGCAGGGGATCAACATCGTTGCGCAGGGATGCGTGCTGTTGGGCGTGTGGTTCATTTGAAAAACAGAAGGCGAGTAAACTACCTTAAAGGTCGCTGTCCGATCAGAGGTGGTTTTACCCCACCTGGGGTCATTCTACCTTAAAGGTCGCTTACCAGCAGGAACGGAGGTACAAAGAAATGTTCAGCAAAAAACTGGAATACAGGAGCCTTCCGAATATCCGCGATCTCGGCGGAATGAGGACGAAGGACGGACGACAGATCGCCCCCGGGAAGCTGATCCGCTGCGGGCATCTTTCAGGGCTGTCCGGGAGAGAATTGTCGGATCTCGCCGACCTTGTCGGCGTGGTGATCGATTTCAGGAGTGACGGCGAGCGTTCGGAGAATCCGGATGCACAGATCGCAGATGCCATATACTATCATAATCCCGTCGTAGAGAGCCTGACCCCGGGGGTGTCGAGGGAAGCGAGCGCTGACCGCCATGCGATCGAACAACTCCTGTTTAAGCCGGAAGAAGCCAGGCAATATATGATCGAGATGTACCGTGCGTTAACCGGCGATTACGCGACGGCAAAATATGCCTCATTTATCCGTATCCTGCAGAAGGGACATAAAAAAGCCCTGTTGTGGCATTGTACTGCAGGTAAAGACCGCGCCGGGGTTGCTTCCGTGATCGTTGAAGAGCTCCTCGGCGTTCCGCGGGAAGTGATCATTGCGGATTACCTGAAGACAAACGAATATCTGAGGGAGGAACTTCTCAGGCTGACGACATTTGTTAAGCAGAAAGCGGGAACGGACAGCCCTCTTGCGGACAAATCGCTGAGGTACCTGTTCGGCGCCGATGAAGACTTTATAAATGCATACTATGACGCTGTCGCGGAAAGATACGGCGGCATGGATGGCATGTTCAGCAAGGGACTGGGCTTGTCTGACAGAGACATAGAGAAGTTTCAAAAAATGTACTTGTGCTGACCGGGGGCCTGTGCGCTGACCAGGGAATAACCAGATTTAACTGCGTTGATGAATGCTGAGACTGCCGCTTGTCCGAAAAGACAAGCGGCTTTTTATATTTTCAACAAACAAAATGCGATCTGCAATTGCAGATGAAAGGAAAACCGATGAAAAAGATCTGTTTTAGCATATACCGCACAAGACTGATCCCGTCAGGGGAGATTCATAAGAAAGAACAATTTAACGGATGGTCGCAGGTTCGAATCCTGCTGTTCCCGCTCCTGTGCCCGCAAGTTCCATTCATAATTTGTCGTTCAGGTAAAGGTACCTGGTAAATGTATAAGGTACACAGTATCAACGTGCAGCGTGATATAATGAAATCACAGTCGTTTCTCAACAAATCAGGTAAGGAGGAACCAATGAGTTATTTGATCAAAGACACCACAGAAGAAGAGCGCCGCAAGATCGTTGAGGAAGCAATCGGAAATATTAGCGGCGCGTGCGACGGCTGCTCTCCCGGAGTGGCGGATATGTATGATGCCTATATCCGCGGCGAAATGGAACTGCGCGACATTAACATGGCCTTCAGCACCCGTTATGTGAAAGGGGCGATGGACAGAGAACCGCGCTCATCCTGCACGATGTAGCTTGAGTAACAGTATCTGGTACCTTTATACATAGAGTCAGATAAAAGAGGAATGAAGAATGCTCGAAATTGGAACAAAAGCTCCGGCTTTTACACTGCCGGACCAGAACGGAGAAATGAGGAGCCTGTCAGATTATCAGGGCAAGAAGGTCATTTTGTATTTCTATCCCAAGGATATGACAGCCGGCTGCACGAAGCAGGCTTGCGCGTTCGGAGAACTGTACCCGCAGTTTCGTGAGAAGGGAGCGGTTGTTCTCGGCGTGAGCAAGGACAGCGTTGTTTCTCATAAGAAATTCGAAGAGAAGTACGGCTTGCCGTTTACGCTTCTTTCCGACACGGAAAAAGAAGTGATCCAGGCTTACGATGTCTGGAAAGAAAAGAAGAACTACGGCAAAGTCTCCATGGGGGTTGTCAGGACGACATACCTGATCGATGAGAATGGGATCATCGTAAAAGCGTTCGGCAAGGTAAAAGCCGCTGACAATCCGGCGCAGATGCTGGGAGAACTGTCGTGAGGATCGTCATTTCATGATATATCGGAAGCACCCGACCTTAAAGGTAGTTTGACCCCACCTGTGGTCATTCTACCTTAAAGGTCTTTTATTCTGTTCCCTGGGAAAGGACAAAACAGACATGTTCAATGATCTTGCAGAGAAGAAAGAGAAGAAAGTCGAGTATATAGAACTGATCTATGACCTGATCTTTGTTTACGTGATCGGCAGGAACAACGCGCTGCTGCAGGTCGTGACGGGCGGTTTCGTCGATTCGAGGTTTTTCCTGGCCTATGTGATGACGACCCTCGCCGTGATCCAGATCTGGAATTACAGCACTTATTATATCAATGTTTATGGCAGGCACGGTATTCGGGACCATCTGTTTCTGTTTGTGAATATGTTTCTGCTGTATTTTGTCGGAGAAGGGACCAGGGCGGACTGGCAGAGATTCCACACGCAGTACCACGTCGCGTGGGCACTGATCCTGATCAATATCGGGCTTCAGTACGTGATCGAATGGAGAAACCACAAAGACGAGCCGGCCAACAGAAAGCAGATTACCAAAATGGCAGTCATTCTGTTTATGGAAGCCGCGATCGTTCTTTTGGATATTCCGGCGTTTCGGCTGACCAAAACGACCTGGCTTTCGCTCGCAGCCATCTTGTTCGGCGTTGCCGCCGTGAATCTCTTCGGACAGAGGAGGACCGGGGACTTTGTGGATTTTCCCCACCTGTCCGAGCGGGCTATGCTCTATGTGGTGTTCACGTTCGGAGAGATGATCATCGGGATGGCGGGATATTTTGACGGAGAATTCTCGTTTCGCAGCACCTACTTCGCGTTTATGGGATTCCTCATCGTGATCGGGCTGTTTCTCAGTTACGGGGTGTTTTACGATCATATCATCGACAGGGAAATGAAGACCAGCGGGCTGAGGTATATGCTGCTGCACGTCGTTATCATCTTTGCAATGAACAATATTACCAACGGATTGTCGTTCATGCAGCGGGAGGGGATCCGCCTGGTGCCGAAGATCACGTTTCTCTCGGTGTCGTTCATCCTGTATTTCCTGTTTCTGTTCGCCCTGGGGCTGGGGCATGCAAAAGAGAGATGCCGGAAGTACGATCTTTTCTGCGTGATCGCTGTGGTGCTGTCGGCGGTGTTTGTCGCGGCTATGTTCCTGCTCAAGGACTACATGCTGGCCAATATCGCGCTGACAGTGGTATACATTTTCGGGATGTTCTTCATGATCTATCGATATGGTATGTTTGTGGATCCGGCAGATGCTGGACTGACCGAATACGGTTCTGCGGAGGCCTGCTCCGTTGAGGACCATAAAAGCGGAAGAGAAGGCTGCTGATGTCA
>CACXGR010000033.1 GCA_902767235.1 uncultured Lachnospiraceae bacterium
CCGTATTCATATGCGAGTTTCTCGCACTGATTGACTGCTTCAATGGACTTCTGTGTGAATTTTTGAATGTTCATAGTTAGTCCTCCTTGGTTTTGTATTTGTTCTATAACTACTATAACACCAATTATTGCGATGTCAAGAAAAATTTTAAGATTCTTTGGGTGTTTTTGAACGCAAAAGCTGCCGGACCAAAGAATGATCTCTCGCCGGATTCATTCCCTGGTTCGACAGCCGCATGCCGGTTCCCGATCCCGTTCCTATTGTGTGATTAATGGTCAGAAGCTGTATCTTCGTCCGTGTTCGGCTTCTCTCCCAGAGGCTCCGCTTCCGTTTCCGCCTTCACTTCCGCCGGTGCAGGCACTTCCGCTTCTGCTTTCACTTCTGCCGGTGCAGGCGCTTCCGCTTCCGCCTTTACCTCCGCGGGTGCAGGCGCTTCCGGTTTTTCCTCCGCAGGCGCCGGCGTCACAGACGCTGCCGCCTCGGGTTTAGGCTCCGTCCTTGCCGTTTCCTCGCTTACGATCACGGAATCCACCGGCTCCTTGGAAGTGTCTGCAGAGAGCCTTGAGACCACCCAGAGATCGGATATGCCGTCAAAGACGAGAATTCCGCCTGCGATCCTTGTGATGACCGCCACGAGGTCGAACGCTTTGATGATCAGGAAGAGTCCGGCTCCGATCGTGATGATCGATATGATCAGGGAGATCCACCATTTGGTATACTTCTGTCTGGACAGGGTGAAGGTCTCACCCAGATTGATGATGCCGCTCAGAAGGACCAGAATGCCCATGATGGTGGGAATGAGCTTGACCAGCTCCTCCGGATGCAGGAAGATCACGACGCCGCAAATGATCATGATCACGCCCAGGACAAGGAGCGCCGTCTGTGCTGCTGATTCATGATCTTTGAGATAAAAAATGCCCGAAGCAACGCCCCCCCGCGGCCAGCAGGACACCAAGGCACTTTCCTATGATCATGAGACTGGATGCCGGCCAGATCAGAAGGATCAGTCCGATCAGTATCGCCCCTGCAGAAAAAAACATCCGATTGGTTTTAAATCTCTTCATTTTCAATTCCCCCGCTGCGTTTTAAAAACGATTCCAATATGTCGTAAATATCTTCTCTCCCCGCCTTGTTCAGTCCCGAAAAGGGGATCACCCGGAAGCTCACATCCCTGCCGGCTTCGCTCTTTTCCTTTATGGTCCTGCGGATCAGCGCCATCTGTTTGGCGACCTGGCTCCTCTTGAGCTTATCCGCTTTGGTGGCGATCACGCAAGGGGTAAATCCGGCCGACACGATCCAGTCAAACATCATGACGTCGTTGGCCGAAGGCTCGTGCCTCGCATCTACGAGCAGAAAGACGGTTTCGAGCATTTTGCTGCTGTGGAGATATTTTTCGATCATCTTTCCCCACTGCTCTCTTACTTTCAGTCCCGCTGTCGCGTAGCCGTATCCCGGCAGATCCACCAGATAGAACTCGTCATTGATATTGTAATAGTTGATGGTCTGCGTCTTGCCCGGCGTCGCGCTGGTCCTGGCATAGGATTTGCGGTTCATGAGCGCGTTGATCAGCGTGGACTTGCCGACATTGCTCTTGCCGGCAAAGGCGAATTCCGGCTTCGTATTTTCAGGGAGCCTGCTGGTTATGCCGCATACGGTTTCCAGATTCACTGTTTTGATGACCATAGATCTCCTTTCTTCCACAAAAGTTCCTTATAAAGATTTCGCTTCCGCAATGATCATGCAGAAGCGAAATTCATATAGTATATTTCCCGAATGCCGGTCCTGCCGCAGCGGTCGCGGCGCGGTCCATGGTCTCAGTTGGCCTCCAGCAGATCGATCGTCTTGATCTGGGGCGTCTCTCGAATGATGAGCGGAGCTGCGCCATCCACTACAGAAGCCTTGGTGATCACACACTCCTTGATGGAATCATCGGAGGGGATCGTGAACATGACGTCCATCATGACTTTCTCCATGATGGAGCGCAGTCCTCTGGCGCCCGTCTTTCTCTCCACGGCAAGATCCGCGATCGCCTCCAGAGCGTCGTCCTCGAAGCTGAGCTTAACATTGTCGTAGGAGAAGAGCTTTTTGTATTGTTTGACCAGTGCATTTTTGGGTTCCTTCAGGATTCTGATCAGCGCTTCCCGGTCGAGCTCGTTGAGCGTCGTGACCACCGGCACGCGGCCGATGAATTCGGGGATCAGTCCGAATTTGACGAGATCCTGGGGAAGGACCTGTCTCAAGGTCTCGTCGAGTTTCTTGGAATCATGTCCCTCGACTGCCGCGTGGAAGCCCATGGACCTTCTGTCCATGCGCGCGTTGATGATCTTATCCAGGCCGTCGAAGGCGCCGCCCACGATGAAAAGGATATTGGTCGTGTTGATCTGGATCAGCTCCTGCTGGGGATGTTTTCTTCCGCCCTGGGGCGGCACGGATGCATTGGTCCCTTCGATGATCTTCAGGAGTGCCTGCTGAACGCCTTCGCCGGATACGTCTCTGGTGATGGAGACATTCTCGCCCTTTTTCGATATTTTGTCGATCTCATCGATATAGATGATGCCGTATTCCGCGCGCTCGATATTGTAATCGGCTGCCTGAATGAGTTTGAGGAGAATGTTCTCCACATCCTCACCGACATAGCCCGCTTCCGTCAGCGTTGTGGCGTCAGCGATCGCAAAGGGGACATTGATGATCTTTGCCAGCGTCTGTGCCAGATAGGTCTTGCCGGATCCGGTGGGTCCCAGCATCAAGATATTGCTCTTCTGAAGCTCTACGCCGTCGTCTTCTTCGCTCTCAGGTCCGGCTGTCACTCTCTTATAGTGGTTGTAGACGGACACGGCCAGCGTCTTCTTGGCCTCGTCCTGTCCGATCACATATTCATCCAGGAAGTTCTTGATCTCCTGAGGCTTGAGGAGGTTGATCCCCCCTGCCGCTTCGTCCGCAGCGCCCAGGTCCATTCCTTCCATCGACTCATCAATAATATCCGCACAGATCGCAACACACTCATCGCAGATGTAAATATTGTTGGGCCCAGCGATCAGCTTGGACACCTGGTTCTCCTTGCGTCCGCAGAAGGAGCACCTGCGGGGCGGCTGCATCTTTGTTTTATCTGCCATCAGTAATCTCCTTGCGGGTCGTATAGATCCGGTCGATCAGGCCGTATTCAAGCGCCTGTTCCGGTGTCATCCAGTTGTCGCGGTCCGTGTCCAGCACCACCTTCTCATAGGGCTGGCCGGTGTTCTGCGCGAGGATCCGGTTCATTCTCTCCTTGATCGCTGCCATATGCGCCGCCTGGATAGCGATGTCGGATGCCTGCCCCTCCGTGCCTCCCAGAGGCTGATGGATCAGGATCTCGGAGTGGGGAAGGGAGTATCTCTTTCCCTTCGTTCCGCCTGCCAGAAGGAATGCGCCCATGCTCGCCGCCAGACCTACGCAGATCGTGGAAACGTCGCATTTGACGAACTGCATCGTATCGTAGATCGCCATGCCCGCAGAAATGGATCCGCCCGGGCTGTTAATGTAGAACTGAATATCCTTGTCCGGATCTTCTCCTTCCAGGAACAGCATCTGGGCGACGATCAGCTCTGCAGAAGCATCTGTCACCTGATCGCCCAGAAAGATGATCCTTTCTTTCAGCAGTCTTGAAAAAATATCGTAAGAGCGCTCGCCTGTTCCGGTCTGTTCGATTACATAAGGAATATAATTTGCCATTTTCATTCTCCAGTTAACGATCATCTCTGTACTGAAGGGATCAGATACAGAGGAAACAGTTATTACGAAAGGTATGGCGGAGCACATATCTGCACTCCGCCACCCGATCACTTACTTCTCTACAGCATTGTCCGCGACGAAAGAAAGTGCTTTCTGAACAGCGATATCTTCCATCATTCTGTCTTTTTCCCTGCCTTCGAAGATTCTCTTAACCGTCTCAAGGTCTGTGCCGTAAGCTTCGGCGAGTTTGCCCAGCTCCGTCTCGAAGTCCTCGTCGGTAGCGACGATATTCTCTTCCTTGACGATCTGCTCGAGAACAAGGCGGGTGCGGATCCGCTTGTCAGCCTGATCCTTGGAATCCTCTACCATCTTCTCCCTGCTGGTTCCCATGTACTGGGTGTACTGGTCAAAGCTAAGGCCCTGGGACTGAAGTCTCTGCGCGAATTCATCCACGATCTGCTCCTGCTGTGTCTTGAGCATGGGCTCGGGGATCTCGATCTCGGAATCAGCGACGATCGCGTCGATCACCTTGTTTTCCTTCTCGGTCTTAGCCTTGGACTCTTTCTCCTCAGCGATTTTCTTGCGGATATCTTCCTTATACTCATCCAGCGTGGAGAACTCAGAGACATCATCTGCGAACTCATCGTTGAGCTCGGGAAGGATCCTCTCTGTGATCTTGTGGACGGTGCACTTAAATACAGCAGGTTTGCCGGCCAGCTCTGCGGACTGATAGTCCTCAGGGAAAGTCACATTGACTTCCATTTCCTTGTCGATCTCCGCGCCGATCAGCTGCTCCTCAAATCCGGGGATAAAGGAATGGGAGCCGATGGTCAGGGGATAGTTCTCTCCCTTTCCGCCCTCGAAAGCAGTGCCGTCTACGAATCCTTCAAAATCAAGGATCACTCTGTCGCCGTCTTTGACAGGTCTGTCTGTCACGTCGTTATTGACCGCGTTCTTTTCCTGCTCGGATCTGAGCTTGGCGTCAACATCCTCGTCCGTCACTTCGACGTTGATCTTTTCAATCTCTACGCCTTTGTACTTTCCAAGGCTTACCGGAGGCTTTACTGCTACCGTAGCTGTATAGATGAAGGGCTTTCCGGCCTCGACCTGTACTACCTCGATGTCGGGGTTGGAAGAGATCTCATTGGCGATCTCGCAGCTCTGCGCAAATTCGGGATATGTGCTGTTGATGGTATCGTTGACAGCGTCCTCAAGGAAAATGCCTGTGCCGTACATTTTCTCCAGGATCTTGCGGGGAGCCTTTCCTTTGCGGAAACCGGGCACGTTCATTCTGCCTTTCTGCCTCGTATATACCTTATCGATTGCTTTATCAAATTCCTTGGCATCCACCTCGATGGTAAGCTTTGCCATGCTGTTTTCAAGTTTTTCAACGGTTACACTCATTGAAATGGTCCTCCTGTCTGATTTACACAATTACAGTGCATTATAACACAGCCTCTTTTAAAAATCCAACCCGAAAATCCGATTATTCGGCGATTCTTCCGTAAACGGAGGCAAATTCTCTCATCTTTTCTGCCAGTTCCGGTGTCAGTTCACCCGGAAGTACTCTCCAGCTCCAGTTTCCTCCCAGCGTGGAAGGGATATTGATCCTGCCGTCAGAGCCGATATCCAGATAATCCTGAATGGGTATGATCGCTGTGTCCGCTACACTCTGCATGGCCAGGCGGATCAAGTCGTAAGTGGCCGTGCGGCTGCTCCGGATGTTCACATATTTTCTGATAAACTGCATCTGTTTTCTGTTTGCTGAGGTATACCAGCCCCTCGTCGTATCGTTGTCGTGCGTTCCGGTGTACACGACCGCGTTCTTTGTGTAGTTGTGGGGAAGATAGGCGTTTTTCGTATTCCCGTCAAATGCGAACTGCAGCACCTTCATGCCGGGATACCCGGTCCGCTCCACGAGCTTCAGCACTGTCTTTGTCAGATAGCCGAGGTCCTCTGCAACGATCTCTCTCCTGCCGAGTTTCTCCTCCATGGCGGCAAAAAGATCATATCCCGGTCCCTTGCACCATTTGCCCGTCATCGCGGTCTCGGAGCCGTAAGGGACGGCCCAGTATTCGTCGAACCCGCGGAAGTGGTCGATCCTGACTACATCATAGAGGGTGAACACATGGGCAAGACGGCTGATCCACCAGTCATATCCCGTGTCCTTATGACGCTTCCACCGGTAGATCGGGTTGCCCCACAGCTGGCCTGTCTCGGAAAAAGCATCCGGCGGCACGCCGGCCACCACAGTCGGAAATCCTTTCTCATCAAGTTCAAACAGTTCCGGATGGCTCCAGGTGTCCGCGCTGTCAAAAGCGACATAGATCGGGATATCGCCGATGATCCGGACTCCCCTGCCGTTCGCATAGTCCTTCAATTTCTTCCACTGCATATGGAACAGGTACTGCAGGAATTCATAAAACCGGATCTCTTCGTCCAGCGTGATCCTGTACCTGTCCATGGCGGCAGCCTCCCGGAGGCGGATCTCTTCCGGCCACAAGGTGAACATGTCGCCGTCATAATATTCCTTTACCGCGCAAAAAAGCGCAAAATCGGGAAGCCATCCGGCATTGTCCCAGCGGAAATCCTCGAACGCCTTTCTGTCGGCATCGTACTGCCGCTCTTTCCATTTTCCGGAGGGCTGCAGGCAGAAAGGGCTGTTTGCATACGCCTTCCTCAGAAGGACATAGCGGTTCCGGTATATTTTCTCATAATCCACGGATCGGGGTTCTTTACCGAAATCAAAGCCGTCCGCATCGCTGCCCGAAATGTATCCCGCCTCGATCAGCGCCGCGGGATCGATAAAATAAGGGTTTCCCGCAAATGTTGAGATCGACTGATAGGGAGAATCTCCGTAGCCCGTCTGTCCCAGCGGCAGGATCTGCCAGTATGTCTGCCCTGCTTGGGCCAGAAAATCCACAAATTCATACGCCTCTTTGGAAAAACACCCGATCCCGTATTGGGAGGGCAGGCTTGCGACCGGAAGCAGCACCCCGCATTTTCTTTCCATTCCTAAATCCTCTTCAGCTGTAAGCGCGTTCGATCA
>CACXGR010000034.1 GCA_902767235.1 uncultured Lachnospiraceae bacterium
CCGAGGCGCTTAAATCTTTTGGCAATGATGACATATTCATGGAGAAATTCCTGGTCAACCCCAAGCATGTGGAGGTCCAGGTGCTGGCCGACGAGCACGGAAATGTGGTCCATCTCTATGAGCGAGACTGCTCCCTGCAGAGGCGCTATCAGAAGGTCGTCGAGTATACGCCTGCTTTCTCCGTCTCGCAGGAGGTCAAGGAGAAACTTTACAGGGATGCCGTCGCAATCACCAAGCATGTCGGCTACACTAATGCGGGAACGCTGGAGTTTCTGGTCGACAAGGATGAGAACTATTACTTTATCGAGATGAATCCCCGCATTCAGGTCGAGCACACCGTCTCCGAGATGGTCACGGGCATCGACCTTGTCCGCGCGCAGATCGTCATCGCGGAGGGCGCGCCGCTCTCCGATGAGCGGATCGGCATCAGGAGCCAGGACGACATCAAACTGGACGGCTATGCGATCCAGTGCCGCGTGACGACGGAGGACCCGACCAACAACTTTGCGCCCGACACCGGCAGGATCACCGGCTACCGGATCTCGGGCGGCTTCGGCATCCGTCTGGACGAGGCGACGGCCGGCACGGGGTCCACTATTTCGCCCTATTATGATTCGCTGCTGGTCAAGGTGACCGCCTGGGACCGCACGTTCAAGGGGGCCTACTCCAAGGCGCTGCGAGCCATCCGCGAAGTGCGGGTAAACGGCGTCAAGACCAATATCGCTTTCATCACCAACGTGCTCAATAACGAGACTTTCCGGCAGGGCAAGTGCTACACCAAGTTCATCGACGAGACGCCTTCCCTCTTTGAGATCGAGTCCGGCGAAGATGCGGCGACCAAGATGCTCACTTACATCGCGGAGCGCACGATCGCCGAGAACAGCGAGAACTTCGTCTATGAGCCGCCGAGGTTCCCTCCCGTCACCGGCAACCGGAAGATGGGGCTCAAGCAGATGCTGGACGCCAAGGGCCCGGAAGCCGTGGCCAAATGGGTCAAAAAACAGCAGAAACTGCTCATTACCGACACCACCTGCCGCGATGCGCACCAGTCCCTTCTGGGCACGCGCGTCCGTACCCGCGACATCGTCAAGGGCATGGAGGGCACGTCCGAGATCCTGGCGGACGCATTCTCACTGGAGTGCTGGGGCGGCGCGACCTTTGACGTCTGCTATCGCTTCCTGCATGAATCTCCCTGGGAGCGTCTGGACATCATCCGCGAAAAAGCGCCCAACCTCCTTCTGCAGATGCTGCTGCGCGGCTCCAATGCGGTCGGATACACGAACTATCCGGACAACCTGATCCGCGAGTTCATCAAAGCATCGGCCAAGAGCGGAATTGACGTCTTTCGCGTTTTTGACTCGCTCAACTGGGTAGAGGGTATGTCCGTCGCCATGGACGAAGTCCTCAACCAGAACAAGATCCTCGAGGCGGCCGTCTGCTACACCGGCGACATCCTCGATCCCAAAAACGACAAGTACACCCTCAAATATTATGTGGAGATGGCCAAAGAGCTGGAGCGCCGCGGCGCCCACATGCTGGCCATCAAGGATATGGCGGGCCTGCTCAAGCCCTATGCGGCCAAGAAGCTCGTCTCCACGCTCCGCCAGGAGATCGGCATCCCGATCCACCTGCACACACATGATACCTCCGGCAACCAGGTGGCTACGTACCTGATGGCGGCGGAGGCCGGCGTCGATGTCGTGGACTGCGCGATTTCGTCCATGTCGTCCATGACCTCCAACCCGTCCATGAACGCCATCGTGGCGGCACTGCAGGGTCAGCCTCGTGACACCGGACTGGATCTGGATCAGCTGCAGTACCTGACCGATTACTGGGCAGATGTACGTCTGCGCTATGACAAGTTCGAGGGCGGCATCACCAGTCCCTCCACGGACGTCTATCGCTATGAGATCCCCGGCGGCCAGTACACGAACCTCAAGCCGCAGGTCGAGAGCATGGGCCTTGGTCAGCGCTTCACCGAGGTCAAGGAGAACTACCGCAAGGTCGACAAAATGCTGGGCGGCATCACCAAGGTCACGCCTTCCTCCAAGATGGTCGGCGATCTGGCGATCTTCATGACCCAGAACGACCTGACACCCGAGAATATCATCGAAAAGGGCAAAGACCTGGCCTTCCCGGATTCCGCGATCACCTACTTCTCCGGCATGATGGGCCAGCCCGCCTGGGGCTTCCCCAAGGACCTGCAGGAAGTCGTATTAAAGGGCAAAAAACCGATCACCTGCCGGCCTGGTGAGCTGCTGGAGCCGGTGGATTTTGCCAAACTGCGTGAAGAGGTCGCCACCTTCCACTCTGACCAGACATGGCGGTCTGTCCTCTCTTACGGACTCTATCCCAAGGTCTACAAGGACTTCTGTAAAAACAGAGAGCAATACGGTTACATCATGCGCCTGGGCAGCCACGTATTCTTCCACGGCCTGACCATAGGCGAGACCAATCAGGTCAATGTGGCAGACGGCAACACGCTGGTCATCAAGTATCTGGGGAAAGGCGAAGTGGACAAGGACGGCATGCGGACGGTCTCCTTCGAGCTCAACGGCATACGCCGCGAAGTCAAGGTCCCGGATCCCGAGGCCCAGAAGTACATCGTCAAAGTGCCCATGGCAGATCCGGAGAACAAGTCCGAGATCGGCGCCTCCATCCCCGGCGCAGTCGCCCAGATCTATGTCAAGGTCGGCGACACTGTCGAGGAGGGCCAGACGGTGATCACCATCGAGGCCATGAAGATGGAGACCGCTACCAGCGCCCGCATGGCCGGCACGGTCAAAGAGATCTGCGTGAGCGAGGGCGACACCGTCAAGGGCGGCCAGTTACTGATGCGGATCGAGTAAACATCAACGAGGAGGGACAAGATGAGAAAAGCATTGGGAGTATTCTTGTCGTCGATGCTGGCAGTATCTGTGCTGGCAGGCTGCGGCGCTTCGACAGGTGCGGC
>CACXGR010000035.1 GCA_902767235.1 uncultured Lachnospiraceae bacterium
ACCAGCATGGAAGCTGTGATGACGGTTGCTGTCAAAATAGCAATAACTTTCTTAAACATATTCATCCTCCTGAATAAATTGAAAGTGTTTGTGCGCGGCCTCTGCCGCGCCGGTTACAGTTAGAATTATATGAATTTTCTTATTCAGGGAACATTGAAATTTCTTTGGTCTTATTGGAAAATTCTTCTCACTTGAGGAATCCGTTGATGATCTGTTCCTCCGCCTCCTGCTCCGTAAGTCCCAGCGTCATGAGCTTGATCAGCTGGTCGCCGGCGATCTTGCCGATCGCAGCTTCATGGATCAGTGCGGAATCCGTGCAGTTCGCCTCGAGCTGCGGGACGGCGAGGATGCGTCCCTTGTCCATGATGATGGAGTCGCACTCGGTGTGCCCGTTTGACGCCGCGTTGCCGTTGATGCGAAGATCGAGCTTCTGGTAGGATTTGTCGCGCGCGACGGAGCGGGATACGATGTCCGCGCTGGAGCCGTCGCCGTCCAGGTCCACCGTATAGGCACTGGCCGCATACTGCTCGCCGTGGGTCATAAGGCGCTCCTTGACCGTCAGGCTCGCGCCGGCGGCCACCTTGGCGATGGTGCTCCTGTCTGTGGAATCGACGCCCTTGATCTGGACCATCTCCATCTCGACATTGCTGTCCTCTTCCATATAGACTTCGGTGACCGGATTGAGGATCCTCTTGCCGGTGCCGTCGCCCTCGCCGTAGTGCTTCTCGACGTAGCGGACTTTCGATCTTTTGCCGACATAGAAGCGGTGGATGCCGTCGTGCTGGGAGTCCATACCGCCGCAGTTACTGATGCCGCAGCCGGCTACGATCACAACATCGCAGTCCTCGCCGACATAGAAGTCGTTGTAGACCACATCGTGCAGGCCGCTCTTACTGAGCACCACCGGGATGTGGACGCTCTCGTTCTTCGTGCCGGGCTTAATGTGGATGTCGATCCCGGAGCCGTCCTCCTTGGATACGATCTCGATATTGGCGGAGCTTGCGCGTCCGGCCAGCTGGCCGTTGCTTCGGATATTAAAGGCACCTTCGGGCACAGTGTGAAGGCCTGCCACTTCCATGAGGATCCTCTTCTGGATCTCGTCCATTTTCTTGAATTCCATCAGGCGTTTCCTCCTTTCTCTGTGCTCCTGGGAACAGGATTCCCGTTTTCGTCTGTGGGAACGGGGGGCACCGGTACCGGCCTGCCTCCCATGGGCACGCAGGCGCCTACGGCTGATGTCGTTCCGATCAGAGAGGGAAGGATCTCGTCGCGGGGACCCATGCGGTCGATCTTGCCGTCTGCCACGACGATGATCTCGTCTGCGATCTCCAGGATCCTCTCCTGATGGGAAATGATCAGGATGGAACTGTCCTTGATGGTGTCCCGCATCTGCTCAAAGACCTGGATCAGGTTCTGGAAGCTCCAGAGGTCGATCCCCGCCTCGGGCTCGTCAAAGACAGAGAGCTTGGTGCCGCGGGCAAGGACTGTGGCGATCTCGATCCGCTTGAGCTCTCCGCCGGAGAGGCTGGCGTTTACTTCGCGCATGATGTAGTCCTTGGCGCAGAGTCCGACTCTGGAGAGGTACTGGCACGCCTCGGCGACGGTCACTCTTGTGCCCTTGCCGGATGCAAGGCGCAAAAGGTCCAGGACCTGGATGCCCTTGAATCGGACGGGCTGCTGCATGGCATAGGATATCCCCATGCGGGCGCGGTCCGTGATGGATTTTTCTGTGATGTCTTCGCCGTCGAGAAGGATCTGGCCTTCCGTGGGCTTCTCGATACCGGCGATCAGTCTCGCCAGCGTGGATTTGCCGCCGCCGTTGGGGCCGGTGATGACAACAAATTTGTTGTCCGGAATCGTAAAGCTGACGCCCTCGATGATCCCGATCTCCTGGGATCCCTCCTGAACGTCAAAGCGGATGTTCTTCAGTTCCAGCATTCTTTATATCTCCTTCGCTGTATGTCGTTGTTGCTGAATGTAGTCACGGTCAGACACCGTATATTCTAGTATATTCAAATACGATTGGCTTGACAATCCCAACTTTGCACCTGGAACACTCGACCTTTAAGGTCGCGTGCGCATACCTGCCCGGTCACTCGATCGCTGCCCAGGACACATGCGCGGCATCCAGAATCCTCGCCGGCTCCGTGTCCGCATGACAGTGAATCCTGTATTTCTGTCTCCCCGTGTCGGCGGCCTTCACACCTATGTTCCCGATATCCAGGACGGAATCCGGCAGATATATGTCGGTGATCCTGTCACAGTTGTCAAAGGCGTAGTAGTTGATATAGAGCGTCCCGTCAGGCACGCGGAACTCTCCCTCCATGCGTGTCGGGACCGAGACGAGTGTCTTTTCATCCCTGCTCACCAGGAAACCGTCCTGCACTGTATAAAACTCGCTCTTAGGGTCGACCTCGTACCTCTCAAAAAGGACACCGTCAAGAAACCGCAGTTCCAGTTCGAGCCTGGCCGGGATCCGGATCGACTCCTGCGTATAGGTCTCGCCGTATTTGGCCCGAAAAGCGGCATACCCCATTTTCCTGAGCTTATCGGGGAGAACGATCTCTCCAAACCCCTCATGAAGCTGAAAGGCGCCGCTCCCGATCCATTCCACGGAGGACGGAAGTTTTACATTTTCGAGGTATACGAGACTGAAGGCGCCGTCGTCGATCTCCCTGAGTCCCTTGCCCCAGGTCACCTCCCGCAGATTCCTGCATGCGCTGAAGGCGTTTTTCCGGACCGCGCGCAGCGAGGAAGGCATCGTCACTTTCTCCAGCGTTGTGTTCAGCATGAAGGCGCTCTCTTCGATCGTCTTCACGCCCGAGGGGATCGCATATTCCGCTCCTTCTCTTTTGATCGGATAGCGGACCAGCGCCTCCATGTCCCGGGTAAAGAGCACGCCGTCTTTACTCACGTACGCAGGGTTGCCGTCTGCGACTTCGATCTCGCTGACAAAATAGTGAGACTGCATAAAGCCGCCCTCAACGGCAGTGACCGACTCGGGAATGATGATCTTTATGACATTCATGCTGTTGTTCGTCTGATCCTTATTGGCAGTCTCGTCATATCGCAGGGCCGTCACCGGCAGATCCCTGAAACGGGGCGGGATCTCCAGCACGGAGTTCAGATTTTTTTTGTTTCCTTTGAAGGCATAGAGTTCCGCGCGGTCTGAGAACACCCTCCAGTAAAACGTCCCGTTCTCACTTTCTTCGGACACCTCCTCGAAGTTCATCAGAGACGGATCTGTCACGCTGTCGTGCCTGATTCCGTATTTTGATGCGTACTGCCAGGCGGCAGAGTCCTCCGTGCAGTGTATGGTGCACAGATAGACATCCTCCAGAAGGCCTGTCTGCGACGAAGTCTTCCTTCCGCAGGGAAAGACTTTCTCCGAGAAGCGGAACACACTGTCCGGAATATAGAACTCCGTCTCTTCATCGAGGAGTGTGAAAAGTCCGTTCTGCAGCGTCGTGACGCCGTCCGGGACCACGACCACTCCGTCTGTGCCGGACGGGACTGTCTGGATCATGTCCCCGGCTTTGTTGGTGATAAAGCCGCCCGAGGAAGCGTACACCGGGTTCTCTTCGTCGACTTCGAATCCTCCTATAATAAGCGCCGTGAAGGCGTCTTTACCGATATGGCGTACACCAGGGCCCAGCCTTGCGGTCTCGCAGCGAACCTGCCCCTCCGGGATCTCCTCCGATTTCCTGTCCCTGCCAAAGGCAAAGCCCCCGATGCTCTCGAGGGAATTCGGAAGCTGAGGCGGCTCAAGCTGATAGCACTCGAAGAAAGCAAAGTTGTCAATGCTCCTTAGCGACTCCGGGAGCGTCACCTTCCGGATATCCGCCCTGGCAAACGCGCCGTAGAGGATCTCTTCTGTCCCGGCCTGCACCTCATATTCCTGTCCTCTGCCGCCCGGATACTGGATCAGTATTTTGCCGTCCGCCGAGTAGAGCACGCCGTCCACCGTCCTGTAGCCCGGATTCTTGCCGGCTGCGATCTGCGCCAGGCCGGCACAGCAGGCAAAGGAGATCTGTCCGATCCTCTGTACGGAATCCGGTATCGTCACGCTTTTGAGGCCGCACTCCATAAAGGCGGCTCTTCCGATCTCTTCAAGGCCTTCCGGCAGCTCGATCTCCTCAATGCCGGATTTTCTGAAGGCGCCCATGCCGATCGACCTGAGCCCGGCCGGAAGCCGGACCTGACGAAGCGCCCGCGTATCATAAAAGGCGTTCATCCCGATCTCTTCGACGCTGTCGGGGAGCACAATGCTCTCGAGTGTGCTGCAGCCGGAGAAGACAGACTTTGTGACTGCCGTGACCGGCTTTCCTTCTACGCTCTCCGGAACCGTCACGGAAGTATCCCTGCCGCTGTAAGCGCTCAGCTCCGCGTGGTCCTCCTTCACGGTAAAGGCAAGAGATCCCTTTTCGGTCTTCACCTTCTGCTGCTCTGTCCCGCTCCCCGGCCTGAGCTCCGCGTATTCCGAAGCATGGAGCTTTCCGTTGACATCCTTCACTGTCACCTGGCAGATGCAATCGATCGCAAATTCCGACGCGGGCCTCAAATAGAAGCGGAAGGAGTCATCCACGGCGAGCGGATGGAACAGGTATCCCTTGTACTCCCACTCCGTATAGGGCTTCATCTGCCCGCTCTCATCCCGGACCGGTGCGAGCGTGTCGCCGCCTATATCCATGATCGACCGGTATCCCGACACGTCAATGGATCCCTTGCCGCTCAGCCATGCGCTGCCGGCCGCGGACGTGAAGTCCTGGATCACCGCCTCCGTCTCTCCCTTCCTGTTTCTCACGGAAACGGAGACCTCCTCGTCCGTACTCAGGTCATAATTCGTGAACTCATGCCCGCTGGTCAGGATCGCCCGCACCGTCCTGTAGACACACTCCCCATCCATGTCCGATACCTGCACACAGGCCCAGGGCCGGATCGACTCCTGAAGGTCCGTGCCCGCTGTCACAAGGAGCGGATCCTCCGGGATGTGCAAAATATTGCCGGCATCCGGCTCTACCTTCACATTGCAGGTCGCGATTTGATATCCGCCCCAGGCGTTCCTGAAAAGGACCGTGTAATACATTTCGGAGGCATTCTTTACCTGCTCCTGCGTCAGCTGCAGCGTTATTTCGCCGCCGGCTCTCTCCGGCCTTGCCAGTGTCCAGTCCGTATCGCTCCCGGCAAACCAGGAATCGGTATACGCATTTACGAATTCCCCGTAGTCCCCGGACAGGATCTCACTCTGCGCGTACAGGTCCTGCGCCACGCCGTAGAGCTCCCGGTTGTCGCCGGGCAGGTAGACGGAGACGCCGCCCGCCCCCTCCACATTCGAGGATGCGCGGACCACCATGCTGTCCACCGCCTCGGCGAGCTTTCCGCTCTCTCCCGGGAACAGCTCCCCTGCTTTCGAGGCGAAGTCCCGCAGGTCGATCATGTCATAGGCGTCCTCTTTGGACTCGGCTGCGCTCAGGCCAAAGGCTTTGGACCTGCTCCTCACCTGGTTGATCTGCGCGTACTGTCCGCCGCCGATGCCCCTGCGCATAGCGTCAAACAGACCGTCCGCCGCCTCGATCACCGCGTCCGTCTTCGACAGGTCCAGCGCCGCCAGCGTCACATCCGGGTCAAAAAACTGCGACCGGTTCTCCTCATAATACTTCCCGTAGGCGTCGACGATCCCGCTCACGACCTCTCTTACGTCATCTGTCTCATTCAGTATCCTCAGAAACCGGTAGTCCCATCCCCTGCCGGGCTCCAGCTCCTCCGAGCCCACCAGATACTGCGCATACTCCTTCCACAGCTTTGCGTTCTCCAGCGTCCCCATCAGGCATGCGTCAAAGCCGACCCAGTCCAGTTTGCCGGCGCCGGCTCCCGGGCCGAACTGTGTGCCGTCCATCGCATCTCTGAGCTCCTCCAGAAGAAGGCTGTCATTCTGAAAGAGCTCGTCGCTGCCATAGCCCCAGAGCGGCCCGCCGCCGTGGTCCCACAGCACCAGTCCGTAGTGCTCCGCCGGATAATAAGCCGTGCAGTAATTGATGAACTCCGTCAGCGTCTGCGGCGTCCCCATGTCTGCGCTCACCTCTGTCCCGGCGACGATCCTGTCCCGGCCTCCTCCGAGCTCCTCTTCGGAGAGATCTTTTGACAGATCCAGGACACAGTTCTGCGTACTGGGGATATCGCTCACCCAGCGCCGGCTGCCGCCCGTGTAGACCAGAAGGTTTGTCTTTTCATAGTCCAGCCCGGACTGCTTCATCTCCGCGATGTCATTGGTCGCCGCGCCGTAGCGGCTCTCCAGATTGGAGCCGACGATGTAGACCATGACCGTGTAGTTCTTCCCGGGCGCAGCCGCAGAGACCGTGCTGCCGCCGCTGCCGGCCGCGCGCAGGGGCGATCCCGTCCCGTCCGCAGCCTTTGTCTTCTTGTGCTCCGCGGCGGCGCGGTAGTCCTCGTCCTGCTGCTCCAGGATGACAAGCGGCTGCCGGCCGGCGTTTGTGACCGCTTCTTCGCCGCCGGTACCTTGCGCTGCCTCCGCCTGCGCGGCGCTGCTTCCGGCGTCCTGCTCTGTCTCCGCCTGCGCGGCGCTGCTGCTTACAAAGCTTTCACTTTCGCTGCTGCTTACGAAGCTTTCGCTCCCGCTGCTTCCGCCGCCTGCGCTGTTTTCACCGCTGTCACCGGAGGGCGCCGCACAAGCCGACAGCATCAGGACCATCGCAAGTAAGATCGCTGTGACTCTCTTCATATCACTTCTCCTGTATATCGCTCTGAGGGGGTAAATGATTTACGAGATCTTGTATTGTATTGATATTTTATCATGTTCACGCAGGGGATTCTCATGTTCCGACAAAGAAAGCTGTGAAGAAATGGAGGAACTTCTCCATGACTTCACAGCCTTTTTTCATATACTATTATTCACCGGAGTCTCTTCACACAGGGGTCCCTGCAGGTCACTCACTTCAGCTCAAATCCCAGCATGGTCAGGTCATCGAACTGGGCCCTGTCTCCCACAAACTCGTTTACGCTCTTGTGAATGCCCGCCAGGATCTCCTGCGGCGGCTTGTCCTTGTTCGCATTCAGGGCCCTCAGCATCCGGTCCGTGGTATACAGCTTGTCATCGCAGTTCGTGGCCTCCGGCACGCCGTCCGTATAGATAAAGAGCTTGTCGCCCTTTTCCATCTGCACTTCAAAATTATTGTACGTCATGCCGGGCATGATGCCTACGGCGACATTGTGCTTGGTCTTATAGAGCTCGAATGCTCCGCCATGGCGGCAGAGCGCCGGCTCCTCATGTCCCGCATTGACAAAAGTCAGCCGTCCCGTTGAGAGCTCCAGGATGCCCAGCCATATCGTGATGAAGAGATTGGCGGTGTTGTGCTCACAGATGTTGTCGTTGACAAAAGCCATGATATCGGCAGGCGTTCCGCCCATGCTGGCCCGGTTGTTGATCACGATGTTGGCCGACATCATGAAGAGGGCGGCCGGCACTCCTTTGTCCGAGACATCGCCGATCCACATGGCCAGGTGGTCGTCATCGATCAGCTTGAAGTTGTAGAAATCTCCGCCCACTTCCCTGGCCGGCTTCATCGAGGCGTAGATATCAAAATCCGATCTGTCCGGGAAGGCCGGGAAGGTGGTCGGCAGGGAGCTGTGCTGGATCTTTTTGGCAAAATTCAGCTCCGTCCCGATCCTCTCTCTTTCCGCCGTGTAGGCAGTCAGGTTCTCGACATATTTGACCATGTCGGTCTCCATCTTGTCGATGGACCGCGAGAGGTTATCGATCTCTTCAAACTTGCTGACATCGCCCAGTTCCTCGCCCTTGGTGTTCTCCCTGGCGAAGCGGGCGGCCTCGTCAGAGACCTTCCTGATGGGGAGGAAGACCCACTTTTTCAAAAACTGCGCCGCGATCCGGGATCCCAGCGCTGCCAGGATGAGGACCGTGATCAAAATGTGCAGCATGAATCTCCCGATGGCGCTCTGCAGTTCGTGGACTGGGCGCTGGATGCACAGAAGCGCGGCCACGTCTCCCTTGGAGTCTGCGACCGGGACAATCGTGGTGATATGCGGCTTCAGCCCCTTTCCGGGATTGAACCGGTAGACCGTCGCGTATTCACTCTCCTTCGCATATAAGGCCCGGTAGCTCTCGACGTATTGATCATTGGTCGTTTCCCTTTCATATCCGAGTTCCCACTGGTCATAATTGGAGTTGTCCACCGAGTTGTCCACCGCGTTAAAGACCGACACAAAACGCCCGTAGTCGCTCGTATCCACATCAATGACATAGACCAGGGAGACGCTCATCCTGTGGCAGTATGCGTCCAGGACCCTTTTGGTCCTGGCGTATTCATCCTTCTCTTCTCCGGCCAGGTATGCCTGAATATGATCCCCGTTGACCAGCGAGGCAGCCGTATACGCCATATGGAAAGTGGTCGTGGAGTTCATTTCGTCATAGGCCTCTGTGAAGCTCACTATGCCGCTCACGCTGACAACGATCCCGAACACCAGGAGCAGGATCACAACGCCCGCCGTGATATTGTAGGCCATATTGGAACGCAGTTTCTTTATCTTCTCTTGCATTGTTCTCTCCCAAGCCTTGCCCCAAATGCAAGCAGTTATCGGTTGCCCGTCATTTTTATTTTACCCTATTCGGGCACATTTAACTACGACAAACTCCGTTCTCTGTATTTTTTGGCCGACGACCGGTTAAAATATGCCCTCCTTCTGCTAGAATAGAAAAAGCGGATCGTGCTTCGTACTTCGGAAAGGTTGTCTCTCATTATGAATCGAGTCCAAACAGAAAATGTCGGAACTACAGCATTCTTACTTATATTCAGCTTCCTCAATGTCTACATCTGCATGCTGCAAAAAGGACTGCTGGAGTCCCGTTTTGATTACTGCGTTTTATTTGCGGATGTCCTGATCCTGACGATATTGCTGTTTTTTCTCGCGGGCACGGTAAAGAAAGCGTCCGGCAGCAGGAAAGGATGTCTGTCCGGATCGGACTGCAGGATGTCAGACGGCCGCTATGCGGGTTTGGTATGGATCCTGCAGGCAGCCGCCTGGTTCCCGGTTTTTCTCGCCTATTATCCCGGGCTGTTTAACTATGACGTGATCCGTCAGGTCCCCCAGGCGATGGGAAACTACGATCTGCACCATCCCCTGGCGCATACGCTGTATCTGCAGTTCTTTTACTACATCGCGGGCGAAAAGATACTCGGGTCTCACAATGCCGGCATAGCAGCCGCGGCTGTCGTTCAGATGGGCGTCTTTTCGGCAATGCTCGCGTATATCCATCTGTTCTGTAAACGGATGCGGATGGGAAAATGGATCCGCTGCGCTCTGATCGCGGCTTCCTGCCTGCTGCCCGTCTTTTCCATGCTGGTGATCGCCATGACCAAGGACGTCTTCTTCGCGGGGTTCACAGGCGTGCTGTTCGCGGCGCTGGGTTACTGGTACAGACTGCGGGAATACTGCACAGGGAGATCCTTTGCAGCTGTTTATATCCTTTCGGTCATCGGAACGCTTCTCTTTAGAAACAACGGCATTTATCCGCTGGTCATACTCGCGCTTGCTCTCGCGATCCAGACGTTTCTTCGTAGAGATACGTTAAAACTGCTGCTCTATACATCCCTGGGGATCGCTTTGGGACTTATGATATCGACGGGGCTCCGGGTCGGCCTTCAGGCCAGAAAGGGGTCTTTCAACGAAGCGCTGAGCCTGCCCTACCAACAGATCGCCTGCGCTTATGCGGAGCACAAGGATTCCATGAGTGAGGAAGAGACAGAATGCATCACGCGCATCATACCGAATGTCCAAAAATATAACGCCAGCTTATCCGATCCGGTAAAAAAGAAGGCGAAAGCCCAAAAGTATTTTCCGGAGTTCACCAGGCTCTACCTGAAACTTCTGGCCCGGTATCCGGTCAGCTATGTAAAAGCTTTCTGCAGCCTGGACGCCGGATATCTCGGCCTCACAGACACGACTTTCGGAAGGATATACGGCACTGCCAACAGACAGGGCGTCTTTTTGACGGACTGCAAAGAAGGTTTTGACATCCACCCTGTATCCTTCCTTCCGGCATTGGAAGATCTCTGCGAAAAACTGTATTCCGACAACAAATACGAAAATGTGATCGGACTGCGCCTTCTGTGCACACCCTCCCTGTATTTCTGGCTTATGTGCCATTTTATGCTGCTGGCCTGCCAAAAGAGACAAAGAGAGCTGATCCCCATGAAAGCCTTCATGATCGTTTTTCTGCTCACGGTCCTCGCCGGGCCATGCGCGCTTGTGCGATATGCGCTGCCGTACATTCTCTGCCTGCCGACCATGGGGGCCTGCGTGCTGCTCCCCGGAGGGAAGAGCGAATAATAAT
>CACXGR010000036.1 GCA_902767235.1 uncultured Lachnospiraceae bacterium
CTTCTTGACACTGGTCTGCGCGTCGTCAAAGTTGCCGTTTATGCCGATCACGCGGGTGTTGCTGCCCGCTGTCGTCACCATCTGTCTCTCCTGAATGGATGATACGCCGTTCTTGGGGTAAAAGACCATGATCTTTGTGCCCTCGACCCCCGCAAATCCCTCCAGGGCCGCTTTGCCGGTATCTCCGCTGGTCGCCGTCAGGATCACGATCTCATCTCCCGATCCGTTCTTGGCCGCCGCTGTCGTCATCAGATGCGGCAGAATAGAGAGCGCCATGTCCTTAAACGCGATGGTCGGTCCGTGGAAGAGCTCCAGATACCACGCATCACCCGATTTTTTCAGAGGAGCGATCTGAGGCGTATCAAACTTGCTGTCATAGGCGCTGCGAATGCATTTCTTCAGTTCCTCTTCCGTATAGTCCGTCAAAAGAAGGCGCATGACCTCATAGGCCACGCCGCAATAATCCATCTGCGCCAGTTCCGCAAGACCGGTCTCAAGTGCAGGGACGGCTGTGGGGACATAGAGCCCTCCGTCCTGGGGAAAGCCCCGCAGGATCGCCCGGGAGGCCGTGATCGGTGCGCTGTCTGACCGCGTGCTCTTGTACATGATTTCCATCAGATTGCTTCCTTTCTTACTCCTGTTTCGTTCACAGCCCGCCGCATACGTCCCCCAAGTCTGCCGGCAGTCCCTGCCGCGGGGTCCGCGATCGGACGGTCTACGGGTGATAGTGTATCATAAACCTTTCATAATGGCAAAATAGAATGCAAGATGTTACTATATTGATGTATTAACTAACTTTATCCTTTGGTCTGTATTTTGACAAGGGGTCAGCATGCGCATTATCAGTAAACATATAGAAGCTCCTGGGCAGAATGAGCTGCTGCAGGATATATCTTCCCTTTCCGATCTGATCTTTCTCGACATCGAGACGACCGGTCTCAGTTCCGAGCACTGCAGCGTGTATCTGATCGGATGCATCTACTACCAGCCCGACGGCTGGAACCTGATCCAGTGGATGGACACCACCGGAGCGGAGGAAAAAGAAGTTCTCTCCTCCTTCCTGCTCTTTGCGTCCGGATACAAACTCATGATCCACTACAACGGAGACCGCTTTGATCTTCCCTTCCTCAGAAAGCGCTTCGAGGCGCACTCCCTGGAGGATATCACCTCGCAGATGCGGTCCCTGGATCTCTACAAAACGATCCTCCCCTGCAAGCGGCTTCTGGGACTTGCGGATTACCGGCAGCAGACCATGGAGGCGCTCCTGGGCACCGGCCGCACCGAGGAAGAGAGCGGCGGCGACCTGGTCAAAGTATACAGGAAGTTTTTGGCGGATCCCGATCCCGCTCTCCTTCAAAAGCTGACGGGGCACAACGAGGCAGACGTCACCGGCCTTCTCCTTCTCCTTCCGCTTCTGGTCTACCGGGACCTGGAGGACCCCCGTTTCCGCGTAAGGCGCGTCCAGGCCAATTATTACAGCGATCACGAAGGCGTCCGCCGGGAAGAGATCTTTGTCTTTTTCAAGCTGCAGAGGCCTCTGCCCGCCCCTGTATATGCTTCCTGCGATCAGTGTTTTGTCAAAATAGAGGGAGACAGCGGGACCCTCAAGATCCCGCTCTTTACCGAAGAGATGAAATACTTTTACGCCAACTACAAGGACTACTACTACCTGCCCTCGGAGGACATGGCCGTGCACAAATATCTGGCCGCCTACGTGGAAAAGGACCGCAGGGTGCCCGCAAAGCCCCAGACCTGCTACACCAAAAAGGCAGGCTCCTTCCTGCCCCAGTGGGATCTCTTCCGTACACCTTTCTTCAAGAGGTCCTATGAGGACAAAGAGCTCTTCTTCGAGTTTACGGACGAATGCAAAAAGGACAGAGACTTCCTCTCCGATTACGCCTCTTACGTATTTACACATATTAAAAACGGACATTAGAAAAGAGCCGGGATCCATCGATCCCGGCTCTCTTATATCTGTGTTCGGTTATGCGGTCCGTCAGCTGACGGTCACTCTTCCTCGCTGCCCTCGTGTGCCTTGATATAGGCATCTACGTCGACGGAAGCGACATCCGCATCCTCGCGGGCGCGCTCTGCGGCACGTCTGGCTCTCTCTTCTTCGATCAGAAGCTGCTTGACGCTCAGGCTGATCTTGTTGCTGCTCTCGTTGAAATCAACGATCTTGGCAGTAACTTCCTGACCTACCTTGAGGACGTCTGAAGGCTTGTCGACATGCTCTCTGGCGATCTGGGAAACGTGAAGCAGTGCATCGATGCCGGGCTCAAGCTCGACAAATGCGCCGAAGTCAGTCATTCTGGCGATGGTGCCGGTGACGACTGTGCCGACTGCATACTTCTCAGCTGCGCCTGCCCAGGGATTCTCCTCAGGGAACTTGAGGGACAGAGCGATCTTGTTGCCCTGGATATCCTTGATGAGAACACGAAGCTTCTGGCCAACCTTGAAGACCTTCTTGGGATTCTCAACGCGGCCCCAGCTCATCTCGGAAATGTGAAGCAGGCCGTCTGCTCCGCCCAGATCCACGAATGCGCCGAAATCAGTGATATTCTTAACAGTTCCCTCGACCACATCGCCGGGCTGGATCGTTGCGAACAGCTTTTCCTGCATCTCTTTGCGCTTGGCTACCAGCAGGACCTTGCGGTTGCCGATATATCTGCGTCTGTTCGGATTGTACTCCGTGATCATGAATTCGATTTCCTGACCGTTGTACTTGTTCAGATCCTTCTCATAGGTATCCGATACAAGGCTGGCGGGAATGAATACTCTGACTTCATCAACTACAACACTGAGTCCGCCGGACAGGACCTGTGTTACCTTAGCTGTGAGAACTTCCTTGTTGTTGTAAGCTTCTTCGATGCGCTTGTTGCCGCGGTCAGCAGCCAGTCTCTTGTAGGAGAGAACGACCTGGCCGTCGCCATCGTTTACTTTGACTACCTTGACTTCAAGTTTATCACCGACATGCAGGACCTCTGTGAGATCTACAGTGCTGTCATTCGTATACTCGCTGCGAGTAAGAACGCCGTCTGATTTGTAGCCGATGTTCAAGATGGCTTCATTCGGCTTTACGTCGATGACTTGACCTTCAACTGCCTCCCCCGTATGAATTGTCTTAAAAGACTCGTTAAGCATTTGTTCAAAAGTCTGTTCTGACATGATTTTGAACCTCCTCTATGATATTCTTTGGGGTCGACGCCCCTGCGGTGATTCCTATGATCTGTTC
>CACXGR010000037.1 GCA_902767235.1 uncultured Lachnospiraceae bacterium
GAACAGCTTCTCAGACCCGATCCTGGTCTTCCGCTGCCGCCCGTAGATCTGCTCCGAGGTCACGCCGTGCTCCGCCCAGTCTCCGCCGTCGTTGCTGTTGTTGAGCATGAGCGGCTGCAGGTTGTCCAGCGAGTGGGCAAATTTGGCTTCCGCCGTCTCATAGGCCTCGAATTCATCGAACAGCGCGATCATCTCTTCCTTCTGGTCCGCCGGCAAAATAGAGAAGATTCTCTCTTTTGCCGCATCTTCCCGCGCCTTCTGTGTCTTTAGGTTCTCTTCGTCATAGGCATAGGTGTCACCTGCATCGATCTCGACAATATCGTGGATCAGGCACATCAGCATGACCTTTGCAATGTCCACCTCTTCATTGGCATACTCCCGCAGAATGTAAGCCATGACCGCCATGTGCCAGGCATGCTCCGCGTCATTCTCCCGTCTCCCATGCCCGGACAGATGCGTCTGCCGCAGAATGTTCTTCTCCTTATCGATCTCCAGCGAAAACGCCAGCTGCCTCTTCAGCCGTTCGTCCATGCGCGCCTCCTTCTCTTTTCCCGCGGCAGCCTGCTTCAACGCTTATGCCGTTGCACGGCGGTCCAGGATTCCGGTCATATCGCTTTGCTTTCCTCCCTTGGAAGCCCCTGCTTCCTCTACATTATACATGCTTTCCGCTTTTTCAGAAGCTTTTACATATCTAATGGCATGATCCGGCATGAAGCCCCCAAATAAACACCCAAAAAAAGAGTGCATCCCCAGCCAATCGGCTCGGGATGCACCCTTTCATTTCTGATCAACCTGCGTCACGGGGTCACTGTCCTCCTGACACGCCTGACTCACATCTCTCTCCACTGTCCGTTGGAAGAAGCGATCCTTGCAGCTGTGACGGCATCTTCACCATAGGAAGTGCCTTCCACTACTTCGTACTTGCCTTCTGCATTTCTCTGAAGCTTTGTGCGCTCTTTGTCTCCCTCGTGGTTGATATACATTACCATCTCAGATCCATCGCTGTTGGAAGTTACGGAGATGTCGAGCTTCTCGCCATCTTCTGTTGTATAGTCCATCTGCTGGCACTTGATATAAATATGATCGTGGTTATCATTTACGGCTCCTTTGACATCACCCGCCGCAAAAGTAACTGCCGGGATCGCTGCCACTGTACCGCAGACAACTGCTGCTGTCAAAGATGTTCTGATGATCATATTTCTAAGTTTCATTCTTGTTCACTCTTTCCGGTTCCTTCAGAACCACAATTCTTCTTGCCTGACTTTTTAATTGATCGCTCCCGCGACCTTGTTTTGTGTTCTCTCAGGTTTTCTCACCTGACGATTGACATAATAGTCCTGAAAGACCGGAAAGTTAAGGTGAATAATTGATTGAAAATGAGTCTTTTTTGACATTTGTATCGTTATGGATTCCGGATCATCCGGGCAGCTTCGCCTCAGTGCCGCCTGCCGGGCCCTCAGGAAGGCTGTCTTTCTTGCTGATCCCTGACTCAAGCAGATTCAGCAGTTCTTCTCTGCTGAAGGCCGTCGCCGCGACATTTTCGGCGGACAGGATGTCCTCCGCAAGCTCCCTCTTCATCTGCTGCATCTCCAGGATGCGCTCCTCGATGGTCCCTTTGAGGATGAGCTTATAGACCGTGACTACCTTAGTCTGGCCGATGCGGTGCGCCCGGTCCGTGGCCTGGTTCTGCACCGCGATATTCCACCAGGGGTCGTAGTGGATGACCACATCCGCACCCGTGAGGTTCAGGCCCGTGCCGCCTGCCTTGAGGGAGATCAGAAAGACCGGTGTCCTGTCCCCGTTGAAGGCCTTGACTCTCTCGATCCTCACCTCCTTGGGCGTTGCCCCGGTGATCTCATAGTAGGGAATCTTCTCCTTGTTCAGTTCCACCTTCAGAAGATCCAGCATCCTTGTAAACTGAGAGAAGATCAGCGCTTTGTGTTCACCGCTGACGACACTGCGAACGAGTTCCATGCACATGTCTTTTTTGACAGAGTCACCCTTGTAATTCTCGTAGAGCAGGGCTGGATCGCAGCAAATCTGGCGGATCCGGGTCAGCTCGGCCAAAATCTCGATCCGGCTGTGCTTCAGTTCCTCCTCCGTCTTCCCGCGCAGGTCTTCGCGCATTCTGACCACCTGCGCATCATAGAGCTTTCTCTGCTCACTGCGCGCGCCAAAACCCGCGTAATGCACTTCCTCAAGCTTTTCGGGGAGATCCTTTAAGACCTCTTCCTTGGACCTTCTGAGGATGAAAGGTGCCGTCATCCTGCGCAGCATATCCAGGCGCTCCTCGTCCTGGTCTCTGACAATAGGTGCCTCAAATTCCCCCAAAAAAGTCCCATAGTCAAACAGAAATCCCGGCATGATGAAGTCAAATATACTCCACAGCTCGCTGAGACGATTCTCGATCGGCGTGCCCGTCAGCGCAAAGCGTGTCTTAGCCTTGATCAGCTTGACGCTCTTGGCCGCCTCTGTCCTCATGTTTTTGATATACTGCGCCTCGTCGATGATCTCATAGTGGAACCTGCAGTCCTCGTACTCCGCGATATCCCTTTTGAGCAGATCATAGGATGTCACGAGCACGTCGCAGCTTTCATACTGCGCGATCATCCGCCTCCGCTCGCTCGCACTTCCGGCTACCACCCGCACCTGCAGCGGCGACGCGAACCGGTGCAGCTCCTCCTCCCAGTTGTAGATCAGGGAGGCCGGGCAGACGACAAGGGAAGTTGCCGGCGCCTCACCCGGTACATATTCATCGTGATCCGCCAGAAGGAGCGCTATCGCCTGCAGTGTTTTGCCAAGACCCATATCATCTGCCAAAATACCGCCGAACCCGTACGCATCGAGCATGCGCATCCAGCGGTAGCCCACCGTCTGGTACTTGCGCAGGATCTTTCGTAGAGAGAACGGAACATCGTAGTCCGCGTCCGAGATCGTCTTGAACTCCTTGATCAGCTTCTTGAAATGACTGTCGCGGTTGGCATATACATCCTCCATGGACTCCATCATTTTGTCGAGATAGAGGGCACGGAAGGCGGGAATGTGCATTTTGCCGGCCAGAAGTTCCTTGGGTGAGATCTGCATCGTCTCCATCATCTCGGCCAGCTTCTTCAGCTCCTCATTCTCCTCGATCTTAAGAAAATCCCCGTTCTTTAGGCGGATAAAGCGCTTTGCCTTCCGGTAACCGCTCACTGCAGCCAAAAGTTCGTCCGGGCTGAGTTCATCCGATGTCAGTTCCACGCTCAGCATGCCGTCTGCCAGCGAGATGCCGGCATTCATCGGTATGCGCCGGCGAATCTTCAGCCGCAAGAATCTGTCGGTCGCCCTGACTTCGCACCGCTCCATGAGCGCAGTGAGGCCATGGTCCAAAAAAGCAAAGAGCGTATCATCGTCCTTTGGCAGCAAAAAAACCTTTTCTGTCCGATCCTTCTGCGCCATGCAGCCCAGAAGAAAATCCATCATCGCAGCCTCCGCCTCCGTGTCGCGGTAGTGCTCCGGCTCGGCGCGGTGACTGCGCCAGTCGTCGCTGTCAAAGGGCGTGTGGGACTTCTCCCCGTAATATACGCAGGGCTCGCAGAGCACCGCGTTCTCATCCACATCAAGATAGCACACAAATTCCGGTTCTACCGGAATGTATTTTCTGATCAGCTCCGGCCTTTTCTCGGTAATATCTGTGAATTCTTTGAGCTCCGGCAGCGCTTTCCGGTAAAAGTCCGCAAGAGCTGATCTCCCAATATACAGATCTATCTCCGACTCCGCGCTGCTGACATTCATGAGGGGACGGAGCCTTTGGGCCTCCGCGCTGTCTATTTTGGCAAGTTCCGCATCCCCGCCCGCAGTCCTCAGGTTGTAATAGAACAAAGCGCCCTTGAGAAGATCCGGTATCTCGCCGTGAAGCCTGACGCCGTCAAAGGATGCCGGCTCCGAAGCTCTTCTCCCGGACACGAGTACGGGATCCAGGGTGAGCCTGGGCTTGACAACAGCCCCTTCTGTGATCCTCAGCTTGAGTTTCTCTGTACCTCTGCCGCCCCCGTAGGGATCGTACGCGATCTTCCGGGTCATTTCGATCGGCCCGCTCTCCGAAGCGGCGGCATCGTAAAACTCGTCCAAAATACTGCCGATCAGAGGGATCTCATCCGTGACCTTCTCCCGAACATTCTCATCCGAAAAATAGTAATACCCGCCCGATACAGGATCTGCGCCGCCCGCAAAATCCCTCAGCGTCTGCAGCGCGTTTTCCATAAATTCGATCCACTTCTTCCCCTGCGCATCCATGAGCTCCGGGCCGAAGCGGAAGGTCGTGTTCTTGCCGTACTGCCTGCTCCTGTGATTCCTTACATCGCTGACCAGCCCCGGGATATCCCTGACCTTATACATGCGGGCCGCGCCGACCTGAAACTGCGCCGTCCGATGCCCTGCCCCGTCGTCGCAGAATTTCGGTCTCACAGTGAGGATCTCTCCGCCCGGCACCGCCGGACTGCCGGCCCCTTGCGCCGATGTGCCCTTCAGTTCACTCAGAAACCTCATGGCAGCGCTGTTCGTGATGTCCCCGACCGCATTTTGGCGCATATAGTTGTCCGCGATCAGATAGGCGGCCGTCTCGTGCCCGGTCAGGACATGTCCGACCGAATTCGCCTGGTATCTGCGGTCATAACTGCACTTCCAGCAGGAGCACCGGGAGTAGAGGAGCGACCGCCTTCCGAAGATCTGCTCCACCATCCAGAAGCCCTTTTTGCTGTAATGCACAAACTTCACCTGCCTGGCATCTGCCTCTGTCCCGGGAGGCTCCATTCCCCATCTTTCGTAACCGGCGTGCACAAATCCGCTCCCGACCGTTATATCCGTTCGCTCCAGCTCTGCCGCGTCAATGACCTTCTTAGCTGCTCGATACTGCTTCTCCGTCAGCATCAGCCCTTCCCTGATCGCAGCCGCGTCAAAATAGTGGTACTCCTCCAGTGCCGCTTCTCCTCCTTCTGCCGCGGATGAGTCCTCGCTCCTGCCCTTTTGGTCCTGCAGTCTCATCGATCGGATGCGGGAGATCGCATCTGCATGTTTTTGGTCTTTTTGTCTCTTATTGGCCATTCTGATCCCCTTGTCATTTCCGTATAAGAGCCATCGGGAACCCTTCCCGATGGCCCGCAGTAGTTGTTTGAACCTTTATGTGCTCTCCGCACATTTTATCCTTCGGCTTTCTTCTTCACTCTCCTGCCGCTTCCCGATATCGCCCTCTGCGGACATACCAGAACGCACAGATGGCATCCGACACACTTTTTCGCGTCCATTCGGGGGCTGCGGTCCTCTGTGAGGCTGATTGCCTGATGGCCTCCGTCTGCGCAGGAGATCACGCAGCGCCCGCAGCCGATGCACTTCTTGAGGTTAAATTTCGGGTAGATGATCGTGTCTCTCTCCAGGACATCCGTCGTCTCGCTGATAGAGTCCAGACCGATCCCGATCACCTCCGAAACGCTGTTAAAGCCTTTCTCAGCCAAATACATGTTCAGTCCCGCCTTGAGATCGTCAATGATGCGGTAGCCGTACTGCATGACCGCCGTCGTCACCTGGATGCTGCCGGCACCCATCATGATGAATTCCAGCGCGTCCGACCAGCGCTCCACGCCGCCCATGGCACTCAGATGCATCCCGCTCAGCGCCGGATTGTGCCCCATCTCCGCGATAAAGCGCAGGGCGATCGGCTTCACGGCCTGGCCGCTGTATCCGCCCACTGCGGACATTCCGTGTACCGCCGGCGCGGAGATATAGGTGTGAGGGTTGACCCCGATGATACTCTTGATCGTGTTGATCGCGGCGATCCCGTCCGCGCCGCCCCGCATCGCCGCTTCCGCAGCGGGACTCATCTTCGCGACGTTGGGCGTGAGCTTTGCCAGGATCGGTATTTTGGCACCGCGGCGGGCCGCCGCCGTAAAGCGTTCCACCAACTCCGGCACCTGGCCGATGTCCGAACCCAGTCCGCCCTCCGCCATGTTGGGGCAGGAGAAATTCAGCTCGATCGCATCCGCGCCGTTCTCCTCGCAAAGGCGTGCCAGGCGCTCCCAGTCCGCGTCGTCTTCGCCCATAATGGAGGCGAGGATAAATTTCCGGGGATACCTGGCTTTCAGGCGGCGGAAGATCTCCATGTTCTCTTCGACACTGTGATCGGAGAGCTGTTCGATGTTCTTAAAGCCGATGATGCTTCCGTTGTCGCCGGTGATCGCAGAAAATCTGGGCGAGGCCTCATGAATATCCATCGAGCAGATCGTCTTAAAGGACGCTCCGGCCCATCCCGCCTCAAAAGCCCGCGCACACATATCGTACGTGCTCGCCACCACAGAGGATGAGAGCAGGAAAGGATTCTCCAGCGGTATGCCGCAGATCTGCGTGCGCAGCCTCTCCTCATCCTGCGGCAGACTGACTTCCAGATTCGGCCGCACCTCCTCGTACAGCCGCGTGATCAGCTTCCGAACGGGAACCTCCCCCGGGCGCACGCAGGCCGCTTCACACGGCATCAGGCCGTCTTCTGCTGCTCGACATGCCGCGCACGGGCTATCCTGAGGCAAAACAGCGGCCGCCGTCTTTTCATTCTCAAACCACATGCTCCTTAGCAGCTTCGCCGGGTCGATCTTACCGCATGCCTTGCTGCACGGCGCGTCATAACAAAGTGCACAGTTGATCATATCCGATCGGAATATTTTCGCAAACATATACTATCCTTTCTGTGGTATTCATCCTCACAAGCTCCGCTTCAAAGTGCCCAGGCACCTAAGCGGCGGGTAGTTAACTCTCCTGCGCTGCCGACCCCGCCCCGCATACCTGTCCGTCATCTGGCAATTGGCGGCGAACATCTGTCATGTTAATTTTATCATTCTCTCTATGAGCAGGTAAAGGAATATATGGGGCAGACCGGCGGTTACTCGCTTCAAAAATTTACAGCGTTTACTCGCTTCAAAAATTTACAGTTGACACTGCATCACATTAATGATATAAAGTTATAAACCGTTGAGGAAGAGTGAGTAGATTCTTTCCATGCTTCCACAGAGAGCTGCAGGTGGTGGGATTGCAGCGCAGCACGAGAATCGAATGGACTTCTGAGGGCGAGCAGAAACCGGATCCGATCGGTATCAGATTCCTGATCAGGCCGCGAGTATGTGAGACGGAGAAGACACTCCGTAAACAAGAGTCAGCATATGTCAGTATGCGTTAAGTGGGCGTGGTTTCACGTCAAGCCGGGTGGCACCGCAGGATTTGTTTATTCAGACCCTGTCCCAGCATTTAACACTGGGACAGGGTCTTTTTGCGCGTTAGCAATGAGCCATGCGCAGACAGGATGTCAGGCGGACGATGAGAACTTGTTCTCGATCGGACGCCTGGCAGACTGGATGCATACGGCGAATGCCGCGACAGTGAGCAGCCTCTGGCTGCGAACCTGTCGGCATGGATCATTGCAGGCCATGCGCAGACAGGATCGTCCCAAGCATACATAACCAAGGCGCAAACGCGCCGACAAAATGCGAAAGGAGAACAAACCATGGCAGCAACAGACAACAAGACCACCAAAATCCCCTACAAGATCTATCTCTCCGAGAACGAGATTCCTTCCTCCTGGTACAACGTGAGGGCTGACATGAAGAACAAGCCCGCTCCCCTTCTCAATCCCGGGACCCTTGAGCCTATGACTGCCCAGGAACTCAGCGCTGTCTTCTGCGAAGACCTGGTCGCCCAGGAGCTCGACAACGAGCACGCTTATATTCCGATTCCTCAGGAGATCCGGGATTTCTACAAGATGTACCGCCCTTCACCGCTGGTCCGCGCATATTGCCTGGAAGAAAAGCTGCAGACCCCGGCACACATCTACTACAAGTTCGAGGGCAACAACACAAGCGGCAGCCACAAGCTCAACTCCGCCGTTCCGCAGGCTTATTATGCCAAGAAGCAAGGCCTCAAAGGCGTAACAACTGAGACCGGAGCCGGCCAGTGGGGTACGGCGCTGTCCATGGCGTGTTCCTATTTTGACCTGGACTGCAAGGTCTACATGGTCAAAGTCAGCTACGAGCAGAAGCCTTTCCGCCGCGAAGTGATGCGCACCTACGGCGCTTCCGTGACGCCTTCACCGTCCGACACCACGCAGGTCGGTCGCAAGATCCTGGCCGAGCATCCCGGCACGACAGGCTCTCTGGGCTGCGCGATCTCCGAGGCAGTCGAAGTCGCCGTCTCCAATCCCGGCTACCGCTATGTGCTCGGTTCCGTCCTCAACCAGGTCCTTCTGCACCAGTCTGTTATCGGTCTTGAGACCAAGGCCGCGCTCGACAAATACGGCGTCAAAGCCGACATGATCATCGGATGCGCCGGCGGCGGCTCCAATCTCGGCGGCCTCATTGCTCCCTTTGTGGGCGAGAAACTCCGCGGTGAAGCAGACTATCAGATCATCGCTGTTGAGCCGGCTTCCTGCCCGAGTCTTACACGCGGCGTCTATGCCTATGACTTCTGCGACACCGGTATGGTGTGCCCGCTGGCCAAGATGTACACTCTGGGCAGCGACTTCATTCCCGCGCCGAACCACGCAGGCGGCCTGCGCTACCACGGCATGAGCCCCGTTCTCTCCCAGCTCTATGAGGACGGCTTGATGGAAGCGGTCTCCGTCAAGCAGACAGATGTCTTTGAGGCGGCGGAAATGTTCGCCCGCGTCGAGGGAATCCTGCCTGCTCCCGAGAGCTCCCACGCAATCCGTGTCGCGATCGACGAGGCCCTCAAATGTAAAGAAACCGGCGAAGCCAAGAACATCGTCTTCGGCCTCACCGGCACCGGTTACTTTGATATGGTCGCTTATGAGAAATACCACGACGGCCTGATGACCGACTACATTCCCACAGATGAGGAGCTCGCCGCCTATCGCGCGAAGCTGCCGAAGATCTGAAAACAGCTCGGTACACTGTGCCGGGAGATGATGCTTATTTGAAAAAGCATCATCTCCCGGCTTTTTAATTATGCTGGCCGCGCCTTTTCCGGCAAATACAGGATCAGACCCCCACGAATATCCTGTATCTGTCTTTTTCCCGGTTCTCCTCATCGGTGCAGACCGTGATGCCCGCGTGTTCCCCCAGCCACTCCTCGAGGAGCCGGAGCTCTGCAGGTCCCGCGTAGTCCCTTTTTTCAGCGGACCAGAACCACTCTTCCCTTATATCTTCCTGGGCATAACGGATCGCACCCTCCTTTATAAGCTCTTCCGCCGCCATATCCGCAAATCCGGCGAGGAAGTCCTCCTTTTCCTGATAGGTGGTGGAATCCCGCCACGCTTCTATCCCGCCGTATTTTCCCTTGCAGGGATACATCAGATACTCATCGAAGCATTTGTGCCTGTCCAGCCACACAAAGGACCGCACATCCTCGATCTTGTTCTCCCTGTTCCACCTGATCCCGATCAGGATGCCTCCTCTCATCAATTTTCTGTAAAGGGCGTTTCCGACATCCACAAGCTTCCTTCCCCAGAGCTTCTGGACTTCGCCGTCTATGACCTTCGCTTTTTTCTCCCGGATCTCGAACTGCTTGTAAGATCCGTACCCGGTCTTCTTCACCGCCAGCTCATACAAATAGGGGATCTTGATGCTCTTTTCCTCTCTCCTTACAACGCTGCCCTCTCCGATCGCATCCAGCAGCTCCTTCCCTCCGGGCTGTGCCAAAATATCTCCGCCGCCGCCCGGCATCACTATTTTGTCAAAGCAGGCGCCGGCAAAAGCCGACTTCTCGATCGTCTCGAGCGACTCGGGAAGGACCAGTTCCTTCGCGTGCACGTTCCTGAAGGCCAGGGCCGCGATCGTGCGGATCCCGTCGGGGACCGCAATGGAGTCCTTATAAGATAAGCAGCTGTAAAGAATGCCTCCGCGGCAGTAGAGATCGCCGAACTGTGCCCTCTCCCAGGGCGTTCCGGAGAAGGCCTCCGGCCCGAAGATCAGCGCTCCGTCGTCCATATCAGCGTTTTCAGTACCGAGTGATGTTTCCTCCGCGTCTTTCCGGCCCCCGGCTGCCTTTTCGTACACATATCGCAGTTCCCTGTCTCCAAACTCCAACACCCTGAGCGCCGCGCAGTTTCTGAAGGCGTAGGCGCGAATCCTCGTAAGCGTAGACGGGAGCTGAACCCGAGTGAGGTTGGGACAGTCCTCAAAGTCTCTCATGCCGATCTCCCTTATGCCCTCCCCGATCTGCACACTCCGTATGGAATCCCGGATGTCCTGCCAGAGAGAATCCGCATGGTTTCCTTCGCTAAGTCCCGGCTTTCTCAGATCCGGCATTCTCCCTGATCCCGCAACTGTGAGGGTACCTTCTCCATCGATATTCCAGTCAATTCCGCTTCGCATCACATCACCTGCAGCACCATCCGTCACTTCATTTCTGATCATCCTCTACCTCCTGTAAATCGTCCGGCTTCCTCTCTGTTTGCTCTTTATATCTATAAGATACCTGTTGCCAGAGATCCCTTCAATCGACTGACAGTTTACAACTCTTCCCGCATTTATATAATAGTAGTAGCGGCGGCTCCGTCCCGGAGCCGCCAAAGATTATTCTCCTGAGTACTTTTAAAGGAGGTACCAAATGCTGCTTTCAACACTTTTGTTCGTCATGCTCGTCATTATGGCCGGTTCCTGCGTGCAGAGCGCGCTGGGCTTCGGCACCACTATGATCACAATGGGCTTTCTTCCTCTGATCATGGACTACGGCAAAGCCATGGGGCTCTCCATTATCATGGTCACCGTCAGCACGCTCTACATCTCCGTCAAATACAGAAAATCCATTCAATGGGGCGTCATGCTCCCGTTTCTGATCCCCACAGCGATCATCACCGGAATCGTCAACTTCCTGTCCGCCAAGGTCAGTTCCGATATCATGTATCTTCTGCTGGGCATCATGTTCGTTGCGGTCTCCATCTTTTTCTTCGTCTTTTCGAGCCGGATCCGCATCGAGCCCACGCCGGCATCCGGAGCCGTCCTGGGCGTCATCTGCGGCATCTGCTACGGTCTCTTCGCCTCAGGCGGACCGACGGCGGCGCTGTATCTTCTGCCTGCCACCAAAGACAAAAAGGAATACCTGGCAACGATCCAGGCATTCCTCTGCGTCAACAATCTCACTATTCTGTTCATCAGCTTCTTTCTCGGCCGTCTGGACATGGCGGACCTGCCCATGGTCGGCGCCGGCCTCATCGCCATGTTCGCCGGCACTCTGCTCGGGCTTGTGATCCATGACCGCATCCCGTCCTCGATCTTCGGCAAGGTCATCTATGCCTTTGTGGGAATCGGAGGCGTATGGATCATCGTCAGCCATCTGCTGTAGGCTTTACTGCACCACAACTTCCTTAAGCGGCGCGACCTCCACGCCTTCTGCCTCAAGCGCACTGCGGATCTGCGTCACAAAGGTCAGCGCTTTCTCATTGTCGCCGTGCACACAGATGGAATCCGGCACGATCTCGATATCTGCGCCGTCGATGGTCGTCACCTTGTGCTCCTTCACCATGCGGATCACGCGCCGGATGGCCAGTTCCTCGTCATGTATGACGGCGCCTTCTCTCGTTCTGGGGACCAGGCTTCCGTCGGGCATATAGGCTCTGTCCGCGAAGACCTCTCTGGCCACAGGGAGGCCGATATCCTGCGCCGCCTTGACGCTCTCGCTGCCCGAGAGGCCCATCAGGATCAGCGACGGGTCAAAAGCCTGCACCGCTTTCGCAATGGCCAGCGCCAGGTCGTAGTTCTTACCCGCCATGTTGTAGAGCGCCCCGTGGGGCTTTACATGCTGCAGCCGGACACCGGCCGACTTCGCGAACGCATAGAGCGCTCCCAGCTGATATGTCACATATGCTGCCGCTTCCGCGGGAGACACATTCATGTTTCTCCGGCCAAAACCCATCAGATCCGGATACCCCGGATGGGCGCCGATCCCGATGCCCGCTTCCTTCGCCATCGCGACGGTCTTCTTCATCACAAGGGGA
>CACXGR010000038.1 GCA_902767235.1 uncultured Lachnospiraceae bacterium
CCTTGGTCACGACGTCGCGGTAGTCCTCCGCCGAGAGATAGTCCTTTGCGATGATCAGGGGCGGTCCCCCGAACTCTTTGCCGCAGTCGGCACATTTTCTTCGCGGGTTGATCGATACCATTCTGCCGTCTGCCGGCACCTCCAGGAGGATGCGGCCGCCGGGTACGACCTTGCCGGCATCGATCCTGCGGCGCAGTTCCGCTGTGCGGGGGCTGGCTGCGCGGGGGCTGGCCGCGCCGGGGCTGGCTTCGCCGGGGCTGGCCGCGTCGGGACAGACCTCGTGCGGAATTCCATACAGGATCCGCGCCGTGTCGCTGCCGCCGCACCTCGGGCACTTGACCGTCGCGTTCTTATTATAGACCATGAAGGCCAGGTTCTCGATGGATTCTTGGGTTCTGTCTTTTGACATGCGCCAGTCCAGATAGACGCGCGCGGCGTTCCCGGCAGACCCCAGAATGTCCCAAAGTATTCTCAGCTCTTCCTCGTCCAGATTCTGATCGTCATGGCCTGTGGCCTTCAGCAGCTTTCCGAGTGTCGTGACTGTCCCGTATTCGCACTCCCTCAGCTCCTCGACCAGGTCGTCGACGATCTCATATCGTTCCCTGTGATCCACTGTATCTCCTTTGTTCCGGGCCGCAATATCAAGGATATGCTCATCCTTTCTGTGTCAGACACTCCTCCCCATTGTACATCTTGTTGCCAATGATCTTCCTGAATGCTTCCTCGCTCAGCTCGCCCTTTCGGAAGGCGTATGCGGCCTCAATAAAGCGCACGGCCTTATCCACGGACTCCTTTTTGAGTGCCCAGAATTCGTCAAAGTTCATGTCGTCGCATATATGGCTCCGGTAAGACAGCGATCGGATCTTTCCCTTCCGAACCGAGGCGGGAACATGCCTCAGCACGCCGTCGAGCGCGCCGCTCGGGTCCTCGATGATACAATAAAATAACCGCAAATGACGGTAACTGTCGCGAAGATACTTCCAGGTGTCCTCCCATCCGTATACATTCTTGACAACTGTGTCGAGATCTTTCTGCATGGATTTGGGCAGGTAAGGCGGGAAAAAGCCTCTGGTGATCGCTCTGTCCGACAGTTTCTTTCCTATGCGCTCCAGTTCCAGCACGTCGATCCTGCGCTCCATAGCCGCATGCATATACCCCTGATCCTCGGATACCCTGTTGACGAACGGATGCGTCGTTGAATCCAGCGCGTAGTGGCACAGAAATCCGGCCAGATAGGAAAACATCTCCCGGCTATTACTGTGTTTTGCCAGCTCTGTCAAAAAATCGCCCGTCTTCTCTCTGTGCATCACGACCATCCGCATATTGATCCCGTGCCTGAGCGGAAAGGCAAAAAAACGATATTTTGAATATGGATCCGGCCCCAAAAGGCCGACGCGGTAAATGCTGCGGTCGATCTCGGAGGCGATCTCCTTCGGGAGCTTCTTATAAACACTTCTTCCCATTCTGTTGTGTGTCACTACATCCGGCATAATGATCTCCTGCTCTTCTTATTCTGCACTTTTAGCTTTTGCTGTTTTAATGTTATCATTCTCACCGATCCTTTTTCAACCCGTACACACGACCTTAAAGGTCGTGTGCGACAAAAGTGGTCCAAACAAATACACGCGACCTTAAAGGTCGCGTGCACCAAGAGCCGGCGAATCTCAAATCTCCGCCAGATACTTTTCCCTGTAGGCCTTGCGGTATTTGGCCGGGGACATGCCCTTGGCCTTGCGGAAGAGTCTGCTGAAATACATGGGATTGTCATACCCTATGACCGCCGCGATGTCTGCGACGGAATAGTCTGTCGTCTCCAGGAGGATCTGCGCATTCCGGATCCGGATCTCCAGAATATACTGCATGGGCGACGTGCCGGCTTCGCTCCGAAAGCTCCGGTTGAACCAGCTGGTGGACATGCTGCGGGACGCCGCGTACTGCTCAATGCTGATCTCCTTGTTGTAGTTCTCCTCAAAGTAGGCTTTGGCGCGGTCCATCTCTTCCTGTATAAAGCCCGACACTCTGGGCGCGTCCTCCATCATCCTGCGGTGTATGGTCAGCATCAGCTCCCGGAAGAGGTAAGTGAGCATCTCCTCGTACCCCCAGGCGCATTTCACGAGCTCGTCCCGCATCTTGCGGAACAGATCCTCAAATTCCCTCGCGATGCCCGTGTGCAAAATATAGCCGTCCAGCGGGATCTCATAGTGTTTGAGGATGCTTCGGACCTCCCTCCCGGTGAAATGGACGAACCACACCTGCGTCCTGTCCTTTCCGTAGTAGAAGTATTTCTGCTGCTGTTTGGGCTGATAGAGCACCATATTGCCGGCGGGCACGACTACCTCCTGCCCGTTTAAGAAGAAATGCCCCTCTCCTGCCGCTATATAGATGATCTGCCAGTCCACCCTCCCCTTGGGTCTCCAGGTGGGAAGCTTGGGCCAGGTGAAGAGCTGATAGGTCCCGGCGCTCAGGATCCGCAGCGGCATTTTCTTCTCTTTGAAAGGGACCCTGGAGTTGAACAGATAGCCCGAATTTACGTACAGGTCCTTATCCCTGGTCTCTCTCTCTTTTTTGACATCTTTCATTGATCTGCCACCTCTTTCTGATCGAAAGCCTGATCGTAAATATCTGTATCTGATATCTTAATTTTATTTCCTTTCCCCCTCCTATTTCCATACCTGTGCCGCTTCTGAAACGGTTAGTGCAGATTTTGAGTCGGTTCGTTCATATGGTTCCGGTCCCTTTTTCGCTATGCTTAAATCAGGGAATCTGTAAATATTCCATGGCGGTCTGTCCTGACACCTCTCCGAAGGCGGATCGCTGCATTACGAAAGGGGGTTTTGAACTTGATCGTACCAAGACTCTATGAGAACCTCTCTGTCCTGCACCAGAATACCATGCCGGACAGGGCATATTTTGTCCCGTGCTCCGTGCGCAACGATATGCTGGCCTGGCACAGGGAGAGCTCGGACCGCCTGCAGATGCTCAGCGGATGCCCCTGGCACTTCGCCTTTTATCCGAGTATTCACGATCTGCAGGATCACTTCTATGAGCCGGATTATGAGGCCGGCAAGTGGTGGCAGAAGGAGCCGGTCCCCTTCTGCTGGCAGCTGCGGGGCTATGACAGCCCGCAGTATACCAATATCCGCTATCCCTTCCCTTTTGATCCGCCTTATGTCCCTCAGGGCAATCCCTGCGGGGCTTATCTGCACCGCTTTGAATGGCACCGGGATCCTGACGCGCCCTGTGCCTTCCTGAACTTCGAAGGGGTAGACGCCTGCTTTTACGTCTGGCTCAACGGAAGCTATGTCGGCTACAGCCAGATCTCCCACCACACCTCCGAGTTCGATGTCACGGACCTCTTGCGGGACGGGGAAAACCTCCTGGCTGTCCTCGTCCTCAAGTGGTGCGACGGCAGCTACCTCGAGGACCAGGACAAATTCCGCTTCTCGGGGATCTTCCGGGATGTCTATCTGCTGCACCGGCCTGTGGACCGGATCGAGGACTATGTCATCGAGACCGATCTGGCCGATGACTTTGCGAGCGCAGATCTCAGGATCCGCTTCCGCTTCAGCGGCGATCCCATCCCGGTCAAACTGACGCTGATCGCGCCGGATGAACACACGACCTTTGAGGTAGCGTGTACTACCGGGCGTATGGCCAAGTGCACCGAAGGTGATCACGCGACCTTTGAGGTGGCGGAAAAGATCGAGAGGCCTGTCCTGTGGAACGCAGAGAATCCGGCCCTCTACACCCTGATCATGGACACCGGCAGCGAAGTCATCACCGAGAAGGTGGGCTTTCGCCGCGTCGAAGTGCGCGGCCTTGTGCTGACTCTGAACGGCTCCCCGATCACCTTCCGCGGCGTCAACCGCCACGAGTCGGATCCGGTCACCGGCGCGGTCTGCACCCTTGATCAGGCCATGAAGGACCTGCAGATGATCAAGGCAAGTAATTTTAACGCCATCAGAGCCAGCCACTATCCCAATGTGCCCTGGTTCTATCAGCTCTGCGACGCGATCGGCCTCTACGTCATCGACGAGGCGGACAACGAGAGCCACGGGACCGCCCCGCTCTACTTCAGGGAAGACGATTACAGCGAGCGCATGCGCCTGGCCCACGTCCGGATCGCGGACAACGAGGCTTTTATCGAACCCACACTGGACAGAGTCCGCTCCATGGTGCTGCGCAACCGCAACCGCCCCTCCATCCTGGTCTGGTCCATGGGGAACGAGTGCGGCTACGGGTGCACCTTTGAAAACGCGCTCCGCTGGACTAAAAAGACAGATCCCACGCGCCTGACCCACTACGAGAGCGCTTTCTATGCCGCGCCCGACCGCGAATACGACATGTCCTGCATCGACCTCTTCGGCCGCATGTACCCGGCCTTCGACGAGATCACGGAC
>CACXGR010000039.1 GCA_902767235.1 uncultured Lachnospiraceae bacterium
GAATTGACGACCATTCGCCCGGAAGGGTTGATGATCCAGATCTCCGTGTCCATGAAATAGGAGAGGGACTCCATCTGCTTCTGCACGGTCTCCAGAGAGATCTCTGAGTTGTACAGGTCCACCGCGTAGGTATCCGCGATCCTTGACGCTTCCCGGTACATTTCGGTCGAGGTCCTGCGCTGGCAGTACTCGTAAGTGAGCCTGGAGACAAAGGTCGCCACTGTCACAAATCCGAAAAAAGCGAACAGTATGTAGGCAAATATGAACTTAAGATATAGCGTTTTTCTCATATGACTGCCTGTTCTGTACTTGGCGCCTGCCGATGGGCTCAGCCTGCGGCAGGATCACTTGGCTTTGGGGTTTGTCTCAAACTTGTAGCCGATCCCCCAGATCGTGGAGATCTTCCAGCCCGCGTGGTCGTGGATCTTCTCGCGGATCCTCTTGATATGGACGTCCACTGTCCGGGTGTCTCCCACATATTCGTATCCCCAGATCTGATCGAGCAGCTGCTCCCTGGTGAAGACCCGGTTGGGACTGGCGGCCAGGCAGTAGAGAAGCTCCAGCTCCTTGGGCGGCATGTCGATCTGCTCACCCATATAGGTGACGGAGTAGTTGGTCAGATTGATGGTCAGATCCGGGTAGCTCACCGTCTTGTCGCCGGGGACGGCGGGCTCTGCCGCCTGCTGCTTGTGATAGCGGCGCAGAACGGCCTTCACCCTGGCCACGAGCTCCTTGGAGTCAAAAGGCTTCTCCATGTAATCATCGGCGCCCATCTCGAGCCCCAAAACCTTATCGAAGATCTCGCCCTTGGCGGAGAGCATGATGATCGGGATATCCTTGGAGGAGCGGACTTCCCGGCAGACCTGATAGCCGTCCATTCCCGGAAGCATCAGATCCAGCAGGATCAGGTCCGGTTCAAAGGATTCGACGGCGGACAGGGCCTCCTCCCCGTCCCCGACTATTTTGGTCTCATAGCATTCCTTCATCAGATAGAGACTGATGAGTTCTGCAATATTGGAATCGTCATCGACGATCAGTATCTTTTGTCTGGCCAGAGCCATTTTCAGTGTCCCCCTGTTTCAAAATACAGTCGTTCCGTCCATTCTTACTGCAGCTGTACGATGGTGACGCCCGCGTCTCCCTCGCCGAAATCGCCGAGGCGGTAGCTCTTGATCCATTTCTGTTTGCGCAGGTAATTGTGTACAGCTTTGCGCAGGGCGCCGGTCCCCTTCCCGTGTACGATCCGCACACTGGACAGATGGGACATCCTGGCGTCATCGAGATATTTATCCAGCTCGTTGATGGCCTGGTCGGTGGTCATGCCCAGGAGATTGAGCTCCGGCGAGATGGCCTGATTTCTGGAAAAATCGAGAGTTCTCTGTTTGTTTCCAGCGCCTCCGGCGTTTTCAAAGGCCTTTTTCATACTGCTGCGGGAATTCTTCTTTATGGGATTGCCCGAGACATCTTCTTCGATGAAATCCAGATCCGAGAGATCGACCTTGGAGTTCATGATACCGCATCGCACGGATACTTTCCCGTTGGAATCGGGAAGCGCGGTGACGATCCCCTTCAGTCCCATGGAGATCACCCGGACTCTGTCACCGACATGGAGCTGGGAGGCCTTGAGCCTTCCCCTGGGCAGATCCTCCTGTCTGCGGCTGAGCTTCTCGTTCTTCTTGGAGACCTGCTCCCGCAGCGCGCTCCTCGTCCTCTCCATAGAGGCCATGTCGCCGCCCCGGCCGGTTTTTCTGAGCTCGGAGATGGCCGCGTCCGCCGTCTTCTTGGCGTCTGCCAAAATATCTCTGGCCTCTTCGTTGGCCTTCTCCAGTATTATCTGTCTGCGGTCCTCCAGCTGCTTTTCTTTATTCCGAATCTGCTTCTGCTCTTTGGCAATGGATTCCCTCAGGGCAGTGATCTCATTCTGTTCCTGCTCTATTTTGATCCGCTTCGCCTCGAGCTCGGCCAGAATGTCCTCCATGTTCTGGGTCTCCTGGCTGAGCTGCTCCCGGGCCGCCTCGATGATATTGTCCGGGAGCCCGAGCTTCCCTGCAATGGCGAAAGCGTTGGACTTTCCGGGCACGCCGATCAGCAGCCGGTAGGTGGGCTGCAGCGTGTCCACGTTGAACTCGCAGCTGGCATTGGTGACGCCGGGCGTGTTCATGGCATAGACCTTGAGTTCGCTGTAATGCGTGGTCGCTATGGTGCGGATTCCCTGCTCATGCAGATTGTCCAAAACAGCGATCGCCAGCGCCGCACCTTCCGTAGGGTCAGTCCCTGCACCGAGCTCGTCGAAGAGACAGAGGCTCGTGTCATTTACTTTTCCGAGAATATCCACGATGGTGGTCATATGGGAGGAGAAGGTGGAGAGACTCTGCTCGATGCTCTGCTCGTCTCCGATATCCGCAAAGACCTCGTCAAAGAGCGCGAGTTCGCTCCGGTCGCCGGCGGGAATATGAAGGCCGGCCATACCCATCAGCTCAAAGAGACCCACTGTCTTCAAGGTGACGGTCTTGCCGCCGGTGTTGGGACCTGTGATAACGATCAGGTCATAGTCCTCGCCGAGCTCCAGATCGATGGGAACGACCTTCTTTTTGTCGATCAGCGGATGGCGCCCCCGATTGATCTTCAAGTATCTGCGGTTGTTGAAGATGGGCATGGTCGCGTTCTGGTCAAGGGCGAGCCTGGCCTTGGCGAAGATGAAGTCCAGTTTGGTCATATTGGCCGCATTGTCCTTGAGGGCCATCAGATTGTCGGCCGCCTCCGCGGAGAGCGATGCCAGGACCTTCTCGATCTCCTGCTTCTCTTGCAGCGCCAGTTCCCGGATCTGATTGTTGAGACTTACGATGGCAGCGGGCTCAATGAAGAGTGTGGAACCGCTGGCGCTCTGGTCATGGACGATGCCCTGCACCTGGTTCTTGTACTCGGACTTGATGGGGATGCAGTAGCGGTTTCCGCGCATGGTGATGATGCTGTCCTGCAGATAAGGGGCCAGCGTCACATTGACCATTTTGTTGAGCTGCTGGTGGATCCTGCCGCTCGCTTCGCCGATCTCCCGGCGCACCCTGCGAAGGCCGGGACTGGCGTCATCCGCGATATCCTCTTCAGAGAGGATACACCGCTGGATCTCCCGGGAGAGGCTCTTTAAGGGATAGAGGCAGTCGAAGAGATCAAAGAGGATATTGTCTTCCGGCTTCTGCTCTTCACCGCCGCTCAGAGCGGAGATCCCCTTTCCGCCGTCGGATGTCGTGCCGTAGGCCTGCACGCGCCCGACATTGTCCAAAAAGGAAGAGAGATGCAGCAGTTCAGCGGCCGTCAGTGTGCTCCCGATCGACAGAGCCCCGAAAGTATATCCAAAGTCCCTGTTGGAGCCAAAATTCACATTGCCCTTTCGGAACAGGAGCTGCAGGGCAGCGTCCGTCTCCTCCTGTGCAAGGCGGATGTCCGGTAGATTGTCCATCGGCTTGAGATTTCTGCAAAGAATCTTGGCGGGGGCGGAATTGGCGTTCTCCGTCAGCTGGTCGATGATCTTATTAAATTCAACAATATGTAATACTTTTTCATTCATGGGGATAGTATATCACATTCCTGACGGTTCTTTTCAATTTCCTGAGGTCGGGGTATACTTAGAAAAACGGAAAGGAAAGTCCTATGAGCAGTGAACAGCCCGATCGGGAAGATATAATACAGGACACGACAGACAAGGATTCCAATATCGGATTCATGCAGGAGGAGATCAAAAACAGACCGCTCAACAGAAAGAAGATCATGCAGCGCATGACCCTGATCGCCGCCATGGCGGCGGTCTTCGGTGCGGTGGCCTGCCTCTTTTTCCTGCTGCTGGAGCCGATCTTCACCAGAATGCTGTATCCGGAGGAAGCCGTCACCGGTGTCTCCTATCCGGAAGAGACGGCGACAGAGGAACTCACGCCCGAAGAGATGATCAACAATGAGGAAGAGAAGGCGGCCACGGAGGAGCAGGAGAGGATTCACCAGGAAGTGGAGCGGTTTCTGCGGGACAAGGAGCAGGGCACGGAAGCTGCCGGGAGGATCTACGATTCGCTGCGGCAGGCAGCGGCAGATGCCCGCTATTTTTTGGTCGATGTATCACAGATCTCTTCCGACACGGACTGGTTCAATGACCCCTATGAGACCAGGGGCACGGTATCCGGCATGATCATAGCCAAGGCGGACTCGGAGATACAGGTGCTGGTCCAATCACCGGGGATCGAAGACGCCGAGAAGATCCAGGTCACGTTCTTTGACGGCACATCCGTGGAAGCCGCTATACATTCCCGGGACCGGGTCTCCGGGCTCACGGTGCTCAGCGCCAGCCTGACCTATCTCGATGCGGATACGAAAGAACAGATCCGCGCCGCAGATCTTGGTTCTTCCGCGCCTACAACGCTCACGGGACAGCTGGTCATCGCGGTGGGAAGACCCATCGGCACAAGCGGGAGTATCTCCTACGGGGCTGTCTCTTCCGCCTCTGCCAATCTCGGGATCGTGGATTCCGGGCTCATGCAGATCACGACGGATATATATGGCAGCAAGCAGTCTTCCGGCTTCCTTTTGAATCCGGACGGACTGGTGGTGGGTATCATCGATCCGTATCACGTAAGGCCCGATCTTCCCAACCTGTTGTGCGCCATCGGGATCAGCGAGTGCAAACAGCTCATAGAAAAATTATCTTCCGGCGGCAAAAAAGCATATCTTGGTGTACAATGTACAGATGTGCCGGATGATGTCAGAGAGCGGATCGGAATACCGGAGGGTGTCTATCTGAGTGAAGTTTCAGATGAATCGCCTGCCATGAAAGCAGGTCTGCAGAAAGGCGATGTCATCACACGCATGGGAGATGAGAAAGTCCGTTACAGCACCGTGCTCTCCAGGATCCTTTTGGAGAGCGATCCCGGAACAGAGCTTTCGGTCAGCCTGATGCGTCCCAACGGCGAGGGGTACACGGAGATGGAGATCACGGTCACGCTGGAGTGATGCGCGGTTTCAGGCAGATCCGGCCAAAGAGCATACGCAAAATATATTAGAAACGAGGAACGATAGAGGAATGCGATTCATTCAGGAACTACACGAAGGAAGCAGCGTCAAGGACATCTATCTGTGTAAAAAGAGAGTGGCCCTTGTCACCAAAAACGGCAAAAACTACGAGAGTCTGACACTTCAGGACAAGACCGGCGTCATCGATGCCAAGATCTGGGACCCCAACAGTATGGGGATCGGAGAATTCGAGGAGCTGGATTACGTGGATATCGCCGGGGATGTTGTTTCCTTCCAGGGACATCTTCAGCTCAACATCAAGAGGGCGCGCAAGTGCCATGAGGGAGAGTACAACCCGGCGGATTACGTGCCGGTATCCGATAAGAACATCGACGATATGATGGGCGCCATCGGCAAATACATCGACAGCGTCAAAAATGAGTATCTCCATCAGCTGCTCAAAGCGTTCTTTGTCGAAGACAAGCAGTTTATCGAGGATTTTCGCATGTCTTCCGCGGCAAAGAGCGTTCACCACAGCTTTGTGGGCGGTCTTGCGGAGCACACACTGGGCGTCACCAACCTCTGTCATTTCTTCTGCAGGAACTATCCCTATCTCAAAAGAGACCTGCTGATCGCGGTGGCCCTTCTCCACGACATCGGAAAGACCAGGGAACTCTCCAAATTCCCCCGCAACGACTACACGGAGGAGGGGCAGTTCATCGGCCACATCATCATCGGCGTGCAGATGGTGGATGAGAAGATCAAGGATATCCCGGGCTTCCCGGCGCTCTTGGCCAATGAGGTTCGGCACTGTATTTTGGCACACCACGGGGAACTGGAATACGGATCTCCCAAAAAGCCTGCCATTGCAGAGGCGCTGGCGCTGAATTTTGCCGACAACACGGACGCGAAGCTGGAGATCTTCAAGGAGACGCTGGCTGCCGGTCAGAGCGACGCGGGCTGGATCGGATACCAGAGCCTCCTGGAGTCCAATATCAGGAGAACCGAGATATAAAAAAATGCTCGCAAAACGAGGCTCGCATTTTTAGAAGCCGTGCAAGGCACGGCTTCTGCTCTAAAGGAATCGGAAAGTAAAGAGGCCGGTCATATGGCAGGAAAAAAGAATCCGTCTTCCGAATACCGGAAGGGACAAGAGATAAAGGTTCATATTATTGATATCGGAATGAGCGGCGAGGGCATCGGAAAGCTGGAGGACGGCTACACGGTCTTTATTAAAGACGCGGTGATCGGAGATTATGTCCGGGCGAGCATCATGAAGGCCAACAAATCCTATGCCTACGCGCATCTCGACCAGATCTTACAGGCTTCACCCTACAGGGTGGAGCCTCTTTGCCCTGTTGCGCGCCAGTGCGGCGGATGTCAGCTGCAGGCGATGTCCTATGAACAGGAACTGGTATACAAGCAGAATAAGGTCCGCGCGGACCTGATCCGGATCGGCGGCTTCTCCGAAGAAGAAATCGACGCCGTGATGGAGCCCATTGTCGGTATGCAGGACAATCCCGGCGGGCCTTGGCGATACCGCAACAAGGCGCAGGTGCCGATGGGCAGAAACGCCTCCGGCAAGATCGTGGCCGGCTTTTATGCAGGCCGGACCCACTCCATCATTCCCATGACAGACTGCATGCTGGGAGAGGAGATCAACAGGGACATCATCGACCGCGTACTGACGTACATGGAACTGCATAAGGTGCCGCCCTATCATGAGGAGACCGGAAAAGGTCTGGTCCGCCATATTTTGATCCGAAGCGGCAAGTTCAGCTGCCAGATCATGGTCTGCCTTGTCGTAAACGGGGACAGCCTTCCTTTTGAGGAGGATCTGGCGGACTATCTGCGGACGGTTCCCGGAATGACTTCGATCATACTGAACGTGAATAAGGAGCGAACGAATGTGATCCTGGGACGGCAGCTTCGCACACTTTGGGGCCGCGAAGAGATCGAGGATACGCTGCATGCCTATGATGTCACCGAGGAAGGCGCTTTTGTGCCGGCTCAGGAGGCAGTGACCTTCCGTATTTCACCGCTCTCTTTCTATCAGGTCAATCCGGAGCAGACACAGAAGCTGTACAGCCTGGCAATGCATTATGCAGGACTGACCGGCAGCGAGACCGTTTGGGATCTCTACTGCGGCGTCGGAACCATTTCGCTGTTTATGGCCCGCCGGGCGAAAAAGGTCTGCGGCGTGGAGATCATTCCGGAGGCGATCGAGAATGCAAAACAGAATGCGGCGCGCAACGGGATTGAGAACGCGGAATTCTTTGTCGGGAAAGCAGAGGAAGTACTGCCGGCTTACGTGCGGGCGAAAAAGGCAGCGGGAGAAGATCCGGATATTGACGTGATCTGCGTGGATCCTCCGCGGAAAGGCTGCGATACCAAGTGCCTTGAAACGATCCTGGAGATCCGGCCGGATAAGGTGGTCTATGTCAGCTGCGATCCGGCGACACTGGCGAGGGACCTCAGGATTTTGGCAGACGGAGGGTACCAGCTGCAGAAGGTAAGGCCAGTGGATCAGTTTGGACATACTGTGCATGTTGAGAC
>CACXGR010000040.1 GCA_902767235.1 uncultured Lachnospiraceae bacterium
AAGGACTTTGGCTATGTGCATGCCTGCGCGGCCTATCCGCTGTCGGATATGAAGGTGAAGATTCCGATCTTGTAAAAAAGAGCAAAAGAATGGGCTGTTGCATTGCAACAACCCATTTTTTTACTCCATTCATGTATTGTCTGTCAGTTTGTCTGTTCTGTCGGGTAATCGGATTTTCCGGTCACCGCTCTCTTGATGATCTTGAAGCCTCTCCCAAGCGCGTAGGGCGCGACGCACTTCTTCATCTCCTCCGCAGTGTGCATATCCGCCGCATGGGGGATATCCCTGCTGAGGTGGATCGCGTCAAATTCGCAGCGCGTGGTGCACAGGCCGCAGCCGATGCACTGGTTGAGATCGACGACAGTGGCGCCGCACTTGAGGCAGCGATTGGCTTCCGCCTTGACCTGTTCTTCCGTGAAGGGCAGGCGCAGGTCGCGGAAGGTCTCTGCCGCTTTTCCGGGCGCAAGGCCGGGAGCCTGCCTGCCGGCGTTGTCGTAGGACTCGAAGCGGACATCGCTCCGGTCGAGCTCTATGAATTCGCGCAGGTCGCGTCCGATGGTCAGGGACTGGCCGGGGTGCACGAAGCGGTTGATGGAGACCATTCCCTCTTTGCCGTCCGCGATCGCGTCGATCGCGAATTTCGCGCCGTGGTAAATGTCGCCGCCGACGAAGATGTCCGGCTCCGCGGTCTGACAGGTGACCGGATCCGCGATCGCGGTGCCGTTGCCGCGAAGCTGTACTTTCGTGCCGTCGAGCAGGCTGCCCCAATCGGCGGACTGGCCGATCGCCATCAAAACATTGCCGCAGGGAATGGTGATCGTCTCATTTTCATCGTAGACGGGGGCGAAGCGGTGCTTCTTATCATAGACCGAGACGCATTTCTTAAAGACGATCGCCGTGACTTTGCCCTTCTCGGACAGCACTTCCATAGGCCCCCATCCGTTCATGACGGTGATGCCTTCTTCTTCCACTTCCGCGATCTCGTCCTTCGCCGCGGGCATTTCCTCCCTGGACTCGAGACAGAGCATAGTCACTTTGCCGTCCGCAACGCGCAGCGCAGTGCGGGCCACATCGGCCGCCACATTGCCGCCGCCGACGACAACAACGTCGCCGGAGAGCCGGGCGGAAGCATCGCAGGCTGTACGCCGCAGGAAACTGATGCCGGACTCGACACCTTCCGCATCTTCTCCGGGGACGCCGGCGAGACGGCCGCCCTGAAGACCGATAGCGATGTAGAAGGCTTTGAAGCCGCGCGCGCGCAGCTCATCCAGCGTCACATCCTGACCGACGTTTACGCCGCACTCTATTTTGACGCCCAGTCGCTTAATGATCTCGATCTCGGCCTCCACGACGTCTTTCTCCAGCCGGAAGGAAGGGATGCCGTTCATGAGCATGCCGCCGGGGCGGTCCTCGCGCTCAAAGACGGTCACAGGATAGCCTTCCGTGCGCAGGTAATAGGCGGCACTGAGGCCGGCCGGACCTGCGCCGATGACCGCGATGGGATAGTCGTCCCACTGATTGCCCTCGCCGTTCTCACAGATGGGCAGATACTGCGCAAGTGCATCCGAAGAGCCGTCCCTTACAAGCTCCAGTTCGCGGAGAGCCAGGAACTTCTTGATCTCGTCGATGGCGACGGGGGCGTCGATCAGGCCTCTGGTGCAGCGGTCCTCGCAGCGGCGGTTGCAGATCGCGCCGCAGACGGCCGGGAAGGGATTGTCCTGGCGGATGAGTTTCAGGGCCTCCTCATAGCGGCCTTCCGCAGCCATTTTGATATATCCCTGGACGGCCAGGTGCGCGGGACATGCCGTCTTGCAGGGGGATGTGCCCGTGTCATAGCAGTTTATCTTGTTGTGGTCGCGGTAATCGGGATCCCATTTGTCTTCGCCCCAGATATGATCGTCGGGGAGCTCGCGCATGGGATATCTGACCTTGCTGCCGTCTGCCTTACAGAGCTTCTGACCCAGTCTCGCCGCGCCGGCGGGACATACTTCCACGCACTTGCCGCAGGCGACGCACTTGGCGGGATCCACGTGGGCGCGGTATGCGCTGCGGGACATGTTGGGCGTGTTGAAGAGCTGGGAGGTGCGCAGGCCATAGCAGCTGCCCGGGGAGCAGTTGCAGATACCGACGATGCGGTTCGGGCCGTCCAGGTTCGTGATCTGATGGACGTAGCCCTTGCGCTCGGCGCGCTCCAGGATCTCTTTTACCTCCTCGCGGGTGACGTATTTGGCGTCCTTGCCGGAGGTGACGAGAAACTCCGCGATATCGCCCACGCCGATACACATGTGGCCCTCGATATCGCCGACGCCCTCGCCGCGGATGCGCTGGGCTTTTCGACAAGCGCAAACCATTGTACAAAACGTGTCATATTTCTCAAGCCAATGGGAGAGATGCTCCACACTGACGGAGGTGGAAGAGGTGTCGATGGCCTTCTCCACGGGAATGACGTGCATGCCGATGCCGGCGCCTCCGGGCGGAACCAGTTTGGCGGCCAGTTCCAAAGGCTCCTGCGGCGCCAGGTTGAACATGGTGGCGACTTCGGGATACTTGTCGGGAAGCGTTTTGTGCTCGACCATGTACTCGCCGGAGCCCACGACCCACTTGGGCACGCAGTACTGGATGTGGTGATCCTCGTTGTCCCGGTTCTGTTCCAAAATACCGATCCACAGCAGATGATCAATGATCTTCTGCGCCTTCTTTTCGCTGATGCGGTTGCGCCTGGCAAGCTCTGCAGTGGTCAGCCCCACGCGGCGCTTCTTGAAGCTGAGCATGAAGGCCACTTCCCGCTTTGTCAAAAGCCTGTCCAGGATCCAGAAATCC
>CACXGR010000041.1 GCA_902767235.1 uncultured Lachnospiraceae bacterium
GGGGAACTTGATCATGCCCTCGTTCAGGGCGGAGATGGATTCCATATCCAGGTGGTTGGTGGGCTCATCGAAGATCAGGCAGTTCGCCCCGCTGATCATCATCTTGGAGAGCTGGCAGCGGACCTTCTCGCCTCCGGAGAGGACGCCAATCTTCTTGACGCCGTCGTCGCCGGCAAAGAGCATTCTGCCCAGGAATCCGCGGACATAGGTCACGTCCTTGATGGGGGAGTAGCCGGTCAGCCATTCCGTGATCGTCAGCTCGCCCTTGAACTCCATGGTGTTGTCTTTCTTGAAGTAAGCCTGAGAGGTGGTCACGCCCCACTTGTAGCTTCCCTCGTCGGGCTCCATGTTGCCCATGAGAATCTCGAAGAGCGTGGTCTTGGCGAGTTCCTGGCTGCCCACGAAGGCGATCTTGTCATCGTGACCCATGACAAAGGATACATTGTCCAGGACCTTCACGCCGTTGATGGTCTTGCTGAGCCCGCTGACCGTCAGGACTTCATTGCCGATCTCGCGGTCAGGCCTGAAATCGATGTAGGGATATTTGCGGCTGGATGGCTTGATCTCTTCTAGCTGTATCTTCTCCAGGGCGCGCTTGCGGCTCGTCGCCTGCTTGGACTTGGAGGCGTTGGCGGAGAAGCGGGAGATGAACTCCTTCAGTTCCTTGATCTTTTCTTCTTTCTTCTTGTTGGCTTCCTTCATCTGACGGATCAGAAGGCGGGAAGACTCATACCAGAAGTCGTAGTTTCCGGCGAAAAGAGTGATCTTGCCGTAGTCGATATCCGCAATATAGGTGCACACTTTATTGAGGAAATAGCGGTCGTGGGACACCACGATGACGGTGTTCTCAAAACCGATCAGGAATTCCTCCAGCCATGCGATCGCATCCAGGTCCAGATGGTTGGTGGGCTCGTCCAGCAGCAGTATGTCGGGATTGCCGAAGAGGGCCCTCGCCAGCAGCACTTTGACCTTCTGGGCGCCGGTCAGCTCCCGCATCAGATATCCGTGAAGCTCGGTCTCGATCCCCAGTCCGTTCAGGAGGGCCTCCGCATCGGATTCGGCTTCCCAGCCGTTCATCTCCGCGAATTCCGTCTCCAGCTCACTGGCCTTGATGCCGTCTTCGTCCGAGAAATCTTCCTTCATATAAAGGGCGTCCTTTTCCTTCATGATCTCGAAGAGACGGGGGTTGCCCTGAATGACGGTATCCAGCACGACCTGGTTGTCGTATTTGTTCTGGTCCTGCTCCAAAAAGGACAGTCTTTGCCCCGGCGTGATGGAGATCGTGCCGTTTGTGGTATCGAGCTGTCCGCTCAGGATCCGCAGAAAGGTGGATTTGCCTGCGCCGTTGGCACCGATGATGCCGTAACAGTTTCCTTCCGTAAATTTGATGTTGACATCCTCGAACAGCGCTTTTTTGCCGAGCCTGAGGGTTACATTATTTGCAGCGATCATTTAGCCTCCTTTATTCCATAACAAAAAACACAGACTGAAATCTGCATTAATTATAATAGCGGAGTATGGTGCGGCAGGCAAGCAGATGTTTTCTAAATATCTATAATTAAATAGAATTTTAGGGTGAATAGTGATAAACTGTCATTAATATAAAGCAACAGGATGAGAGGCATTCATGAAGCGCAGTTACGGCAAAATATTGGCGGCACCGGCCGTGCTGTCCGGTCTGTATCTTTTGGCAGTCATGCCCAGGATCACCGGAAAGCCTGACATGACGCCGTTTGAGACCAGGTTTTATGCACACAGGGGACTTCACGACAACCATTCTCAGGCGCCGGAGAATTCCATGGCTGCATTTCAAAAAGCGGTGGATGCCGGATACGGGATCGAGCTGGACGTCCAGCTGACGGCTGACAAGGTGCCGGTGATCTTTCACGATTTCACACTGGAAAGAATGTGCGGCGTGAAGGGATATGTAAAGGACTACACATATGCGCAGCTGCGGAAACTGAAACTGCTCGACAGCGGCGAGACGATCCCCTCCTTAAGAGAATTCCTGGATATGGTGGACGGCAGGGTCCCCCTGCTCATTGAATATAAGTCCAACGACACGGACATGACCATTTGCAGGAAGGTCGATCCGATGCTCCGCTCCTATAAAGGCGTATATTGCATTGAATCCTTCAACCCGCTGGTCCTTCTGTGGTACAGAAAGCACAGGGCGCGGGTCATGCGGGGACAGCTTTCGGACGTCTTTTACCGCGAACCGGAGTACAGCACGCTGACAAAAGCGGCGCCCATGCTCCCCTTCCAGTTTCTGCTCGCAAACTTCTTGTCAAAACCTGATTTTATCGCGTACAATCATCTGTATAAGAACAATATTTCAAGAAGACTGTGCAGAAATCTGTACAGAGCCAAAGCGGCAGCCTGGACCATCAAGAGCCGGAAGGAACTGGCGGAGGCTGAGCAAGGCTTTGATGTATTTATCTTTGACAGCTTTCTCCCCGGGGAACCTTGAAAGCCCCGCGGGATTCAGATCGCGCAAGGACTTCATACCCGTACCGCGAAAGCGGCATAGGCATGGAGCTTTTGCTGTTTTATCACTTTATCAATATGTTAACGGCTCTGAAAAGAGTTGAATTATAAGGAGGTACATGAATGAGCAAAAGGGTATATCTATTCAAAGAGGGCAACGCTGACATGCGTAATCTCCTTGGAGGAAAAGGCGCCAACCTGGCGGAAATGACCAATATCGGTCTTCCGATCCCGGACGGCTTTACGATTTCCACTGAGGCTTGCACAGATTACTATAATGACGGCAAGACGATCAACGAGGACACGAAGGCACAGATCTTCAAGGCACTGGAGTGGCTCGAGGGCGTTCAGGGCAAGAAGTTCGGCGACACGGATAATCCGCTCCTGGTTTCCGTCCGCAGCGGCGCAAGAGCATCCATGCCCGGCATGATGGACACGATCCTCAATCTCGGTCTCAACGATGTTTCCGTAAAAGGATTTGCCGCAAAGACTGGCAACGCCAGATTTGCATATGATTCTTACAGAAGATTCATCCAGATGTTCTCCGATGTCGTTATGGGCATGAGCAAGACTTTCTTTGACAGCATCCTTGAAGCGGAGAAGAAAGCGCATGGCTATGTATACGACACAGAGCTGAAGGCTGAGGACCTGCAGAGCGTGATCGCCAAGTATAAAGCGATCTATGCAGAGAAGATGGGCGAAGAGTTCCCTCAGGATCCCAAGGTACAGCTGATGGAGGCCATCAAGGCCGTCTTCCGTTCCTGGGACAACCCCAGAGCCAACTACTACAGAATGATGAACGATATCCCCTACGAGTGGGGTACCGCGGTCAACGTTCAGTCCATGGTATTCGGCAACATGGGCAACACTTCCGGAACCGGCGTTGCGTTCACACGTAACCCCGCCACCGGCGCCAAGGGCATCTTCGGCGAGTATCTGATCAACGCACAGGGCGAAGACGTCGTTGCGGGTATCCGCACGCCTCAGCCGATCACACAGCTGGAGAAGGATCTTCCCGAGTGCTACAAGCAGTTCATCGAGATCGCTGACAGACTGGAGAAGCACTATCGCGACATGCAGGATATGGAGTTCACCATTGAAGAAGGCAAGCTCTACTTCCTGCAGACCAGAAACGGCAAGAGAACCGCTCAGGCTGCGATCCAGGTGGCATGCGACCTGGTCGACGAAGGCATGATCACACCTCAGGAGGCAGTCCTGCGCATCGAGGCCAAGAGCCTTGACCAGCTGCTCCACCCTGCATTTGATGCGGATGCGCTTAAGGGCGGCAACCAGATCGGCGAGGCGCTTCCGGCTTCTCCCGGCGCTGCGGCAGGCCGCATTTACTTCAACGCTGACGACGCTGTCGCTGCACACGCGGCAGGAAGCAGAGTCATCCTGGTCCGTCAGGAGACATCCCCCGAGGATATCGAGGGCATGCACGCAGCAGAAGGCGTTCTGACCATGCGCGGCGGCATGACTTCCCACGCGGCAGTTGTTGCACGCGGTATGGGCACATGCTGTGTATCCGGCTGCGGCGACCTCAAGGTCCATGAAGAAGAGAAGTTCATCGAGCTGGGCGGCCATGTGATCAAGGAAGGCGATTACATCTCCCTTGACGGCTCCACCGGCAAGATCTATCTGGGCGACATCCCGACAGTGGAAGCGTCGATCTCCGGCAATTTCGAGAGGATCATGAACTGGGCAGATTCCTTCAGAAGACTGAAGGTGAGAACAAACGCCGATACGCCTGAGGACGCTGCCAATGCTGTCCGCATGGGCGCAGAAGGAATCGGTCTTACAAGAACCGAGCACATGTTCTTCAACCCCGACAGAATTCCGAAGATCCGCAAGATGATCCTTTCCGACAC
>CACXGR010000042.1 GCA_902767235.1 uncultured Lachnospiraceae bacterium
CTACAGTCTTGTCAGAGGGCAGACCGGAAACGGCAAGATCACGTTGGAGCAGTATATCCAGGCCGCAGGATTTGACGGGATCATCGCAGCCGCCAACCGGAGGCTGAAGCCCATGAGCGACGGCCAGTATGAGCTCTACAGGCAGGAGGACTCCCTCGGAAAGAGGAGCAATACTTTCCTCAACCTGGAGGTCCTGGACAACTATACCGGGCACAGAAGGCCTGTGGGCAATCTGTCCGGCGGAGAGAGCTTCAAGGCCTCTCTGAGCCTGGCACTGGGGCTCTCGGACACCGTTTCCTCCAATCTCGGCGGGATTCAGATGGACGCCCTGTTCGTGGACGAGGGATTCGGAACACTGGACAGAAAGTCCATTGAAAGCGCCATGGATATCCTGGTGAACCTGTCGGGCGCCAATAAACTGGTCGGGATCATCAGCCACCGGGAGGAGCTCATGGAGAACATTCCGCAGCAGATCCGGGTGACCAAGACCAAGAACGGCAGCAGGATCGAAATCGATACAGGAGCTTGAGAAAATGGAAAACAAAGGAAGGACGATCTTCCATGTGGACGTCAACTCCGCATTTTTATCATGGTCTGCGCTCAAGCGCCTGGCGGAGGAGCCCGGCTCCGTTGACCTGCGGACGATTCCGTCCGCGGTGGGCGGGGACGTCAAGACCCGCCACGGGGTCATAACGGCCAAGTCCATCCCTGCCAAAAAATACGGTGTGCAGACGGGGGAACCGGTGGTCAAGGCGCTGCAGAAGTGCCCGCAGCTGGTCCTGGTGCCGGCGGATTTTGAGACCTATCAGAAGTATTCCCATGCGCTCATGGATATTTTGGCACAGTACACGCCGCTCCTGCAGCAGATGTCCGTCGATGAGGCCTTTCTGGACCTGACAGATAGGATCCCGCCGGGAGACCGGGAAGGAGCGCTGGCCCTGGCCGGGGAGATCCGCAGCAAGGTCAGGGATTCACTGGGATTTACGGTCAATGTCGGTATTTCGTGCAATAAACTGCTGGCCAAGATGGCCAGCGACTTTCAAAAGCCGGACAGGACCCATACGCTGTATCCGGAAGAGATTCCCGCCAGGATGTGGCCTCTGCCCATAGGCTCTCTTTTCGGATGCGGCAAACAGACGGCTCAGAAACTGCAGCTGATCGGGATTGAGACGATCGGGGACGCCGCCGCTATGGATGTTACTGTGCTGCAGTCTGTGCTCGGCCAGCGGAGCGGCTGCTATATCTGGAAGAGTGCCAACGGGATCAGCACCTCGCCGGTCACGCCGGAGAGGGAGCAGGCCAAGAGCGTTTCGAATGAGCGCACACTTGCCGATGACATTGACCGGGAGAACTACCAGACAGACGGGATACCCGTGATCCGAAGGCTCTCCCAAAAAGTTGCAGGCAGGATGCAGAAAGCCGGCCTTGTGGGACAAACGGTGACTTTTCAGGTCAAATCGAATGAATTTAACCGTTACTCCAGGCAGATGTCTTTGCCGGGATTGACGGACCGGGCCGAGGAGATCGAGTCCGCAGCACTGTATCTGGCGGACAAACTTCTGAGCGGTCCTGACGGGCTCTTTCATGAGGGAGTGACTGTCAGGCTGATCGGCGTCGGCGTCTCCAGGCTCACGCAGAAAGAGATGCACCAGATGAGCCTCTTTGAGTGGGCTCAGCAGAATGAGGAAGAGGAAAAGGTCCGGAGAGAGGAAGAAGAATCCGCACGAAGGTCCGAAGAGAAGAGAAAGGCCGAACAGGCGCGCCAGGACAAACTCAATACGATGATGGAGAAGATCAACGGAAAGTTCGGCAGCGGCACCATTAAAAAGGGAGAGAGATGATCTCTTCCGGCAGCGGATGAGTCGGGAGGAAAGCATTGGAAGTATTCTGGTATATTATTGCGGCTTTGGGAGCCGGGATCGGGACGGGACTTGCGGGATTGTCTGCCGCGACCGTTATGGTGCCGATCCTCATTGTGCTCTGCCCGTCCTTTTCCGGAGAGACAGGGACCTATCAGGCAACGGCGATCGCGCTGGCTTCTGACATCCTCGGGTCCGCGGTGACGACGTATACCTACGCACTGCATCGGGATACGATTTCTGGTAAAGCCGGACACAAGCCGGGAAGACCAGGCGGCCAAAGGAGAGAAGCTGGACTGGAAAGGTGTTCTGATCTCGCTCTTCGTTGGGACACTGACCTGTTTCGGGACGCTGATCGCCTACATCATTCCGGCGGTCATAGTTCTGCTCCTGATCTATTTTTTCACCGGGGTCCCGCCTTTCGTCTTCAGAAAGCTCCTCCATGTCGTCGCTTTTACCTGCTTTACTGTGATGCTGCTGTCTGCGGAGGATTGGATGGCGGCGGCCTTTACCAGTATCGGGATCGCTGTTTTGATCTACCCCCTGCTGGCGCTTGTCGAGAAGGAGCCGTGGTACGGAAAGATCTTTGTCGAGAAATCCCCCGGCGAGATCAAGATGAGTCTTCTCAAACTATTCTTTATGTTTGCGGCGGTGATCGCCGTCGCCTGGGGCATTTTCGATAAACGCGAGGCGGCTGCGGCTGCGATCCTGATGTGGGGCGTCGGAGATGCGGCGGCTGCGCTTATAGGCATACCCTTCGGCAGGCACAAAGTGATGTTTCAGCCCGTGTGCGGCAAAAAGTCCTGGGAGGGCACCGCAGCGATGTTCGCAGCCTCCTTTCTGATCGGAACGGCGCTGCTGATACTGAACTATGACTACGGATCGTCGGAGGCGGCGATGGCAGTCCTGCCCGGCGCAGTGGTGGGCGCGGCGACTGAGCTGCTCTCCTCCAGCGAATGGGACACGGTGACCGTTCCGGTCGCGATCCTGGCGGTTTTACTGCTCACGATGTGAGAAAGAGCGGGAGATTGGAATGTGGTACAAAAATGTCAGATATTTTGCAGGGGATGATGGGTTCATCCATGGCTGCTTCTGTGTTGAAAACGGCAGGTTCGTTTATGTAGGCAAAGGAGACGCTCCCGTAGATGCAGAGTGTACAGATCTGGGGGGTGCCTATGTGCTGCCGGGCCTTGTGGATATACATATTCACGGCGCGGTCGGGGCGGATTTTTCAGACGGAGATAAGGATGGCCTGATCAGAATGGCGCAGTTTCTCTTGAAGAGAGGGATCACGAGCTTTATGCCCACTTCTATGACACTTCCTTATGAGACGCTGGATAAGGCTTTTCAGACAGCGGCAGAAGTTAGGAGAGAACAGCCGGAGGGAGCTTCCAGGATCGTCGGCATTCATATGGAGGGGCCGTTTGTTTCCAAAAAGAAGTGCGGATCACAGAATCCGGCCTATTTAAAGGAGCCGGATGCTGAGGCAATTCGCAGGCTTCAGGAGAAGTGCGGAGGTCTTATTCGGATTGTAGATGCAGCGCCGGAGCTTCCCGGAGCTGAGGGGTTTGCCTCACAGGTTTCTGAGATCTGCAGAGTGTCTGCTGCCCATACGGATTCAGGTTTCGAAGATGCCGCGAGATTCTTCGCAGCAGGGGCGAGGCATTTGACGCATCTGTTCAATGCCATGCC
>CACXGR010000043.1 GCA_902767235.1 uncultured Lachnospiraceae bacterium
AAGGCAGAAGAGGCGCCCAAGGCTTGAGCTGAAATGGGGATTCGATGATCTGATATCAGACAGAGTTCCATAGGAAAGAATCAAAAAGGGGAATGTCGCGTTCAGCGCAGGGTTCTTGAACCTGTGCCGGCGGCATTCCCCTTTCAGATTGATCAGACAAAGAGCTTTTGCGGCAGGTGTTCCAGAAGAACATGCCCCAGAAAGCCGATCAGGATCCCGGATACAGTGCCCGATAGGATGAGTACCGGAAGATAGTAGAAGATCTCTATGCTGGAGACAAGAAATGCCGCTGCCGCAAGCTGTCCGGCATTGTGGGCAGCGCCGCCTGCCATGCTCACGCCAACGACGGAGAAGCGCCCGCTCTTCTTTAACAGGAACATGACCGCAAAGCTCACGAGGCATCCGCACAGGGAGTAGATGGCGCCGTAAAGTCCCGAGAACATAAATCCCGCCAGGAAGATGCGGACCAGATTGATGGTCAGCGCATAGCGGCTGTCGAGCCGGTACATTGCGAGGATGACGACCAGATTGGCGATCCCCAGTTTTATGCCGGGGATGGAGGGGGCGACCGGAATGAGCGCCTCGATATAGGAGAAGATCAGGGCCAGAGAAGCAAACAGAGCGCTGATGGCAATGCGCCTGGGGGCGGGACGCCCGGGCGGTTGACCGGTTCCCGTGTGATCATTGGGCAATGGCATCGACATCCGCCTCCTTTCCACTCTGAATGCGCACGACGAGCTTGTGGGGAAGACAGATAATGCTCTCCCCCGAGCGTGAGATCGGCGCGTGGTTCACACAAACCTGATTGCGGCAGTCCGACGACTTCATAAAGACACATCCGTTCTCAATGCACACGACATTATGGAAGTCCTCGCCGGAGATCTCGATCTCCCTGTCCTCGCTGAGACTGTAGGTGCCGTAGGGACTTCCGTCCAGCGTCAGGTCGACTTCACCGGCGGGGGCGGACAGCCTGAAGGCGGTGAATGCAGATGACGCAAGAGCCAGCAGGATCAGAATGCAAAATAGAGCGATGTCCGCTTTTCTGATAACTCTGAACATGGTAAAATTCTCCTTACAGAAAATGATCCCTTTCCCGGACCGGGAATACGCAGATCATATCCGGTACGTTCCGACAGGAGTTTATATGAAAAGATCCGTCCAATTATTGATATTGACTGCAGCATTCATGATTATAGCACAGACAGGCTGCGGCCGTAAAACGGCAGAGCCGGTAACGAAACAAAGTTTCTATTTTGACACAGTCTGTTCCATATCCGTTTACGACATGGAGGAGATGAGCGAAGAAAAGGCCGGGGATGCGATCGAGAAGGCTTTTGAACTCTGCAGCCGCTATGAGTCGCTGCTGAGCCGCACCAGAGAGGACACGGATATCTACAGGATCAATCATGCGCAGGGCAAAGCCGTGGAGTGCGATCCCGAGACCGTGGACGTGATCCGGAAAGGACTCGATTACAGCGAGCGCTCAGAAGGAAGATTCGATATCACGATCGGCAGAGTGTCGGATCTGTGGGACTTTCATTCGGAGACGCCCGAGCTGCCTTCCGGGGAGGAATTATCCGAGGCTGTGTCCACCGTCAATTACCGCAATGTGGTGATCGACGGCAATACCGTAACGCTCAAGGACCCTCAGACCCATTTGGATCTGGGCGGGATCGCAAAGGGGTATATAGCCGACAAAGTGGGAGAGAGCCTGGAGGCAGACGGCGTGAAGTCGGCCATCATCAGTCTGGGCGGAAATATCGTATGCATCGGCCGAAAACCGGAAGGCAGAGAAGGGAAAGCCTTTAAAGTGGGGATCGAAAAGCCGTATTCTTCCCGCTCGGAGATCGTGGGATCTGTGGAGGCTGAGGACGAGACGGTGGTGACATCGGGCGTGTACCAGAGATATTTTGACAGAGACGGGGTGCGATATCACCATATTTTGGATGCCGCCACAGGCATGCCGGCACAGTCGGACCTTGTGAGTGTGACGCTCAAAGCTAAGAAGGGACGGTCGGCGGATTGCGACGCGCTTGCTACGATCCTGCTGATCATGGGGGAGGAGAGAGCCATGCAGTACCTGGAGGAGTTGGATGGATATGAGGCTTTTCTCATCACCGCGGACGGAAGAAATGTCAGCACGAAAGGCATGGGATTTGAAGCACAGTGACATGAGGTTGAAATGAAGAGAATACTGACCATACAGGATATATCATGTTTCGGCAAATGCTCCATCACGATCGCGCTGCCGGTCATCTCCGCCATGGGCGTGGAGAGCGCGGTGCTGCCTACGGCTGTCTTGTCCACGCACACTATGTTCACGGACTATAGAAAGAAGGACCTGACAGACACCCTGCTGCCCTTTGCGGAGCAGTGGAAAGATAACGGGATCACGTTCGACGCCATTTACACGGGATATCTCGGCACGCCGGATGCGGCGGAGGCCGCTGTGAAGGTCGTTGAGATGCTGCGAAGAGACGACACGCTGCTGTTCGTCGATCCGGTGATCGGAGATCACGGGAAGCCATATGCGGGGATCGGCAGGGAATACACTGCCTGCCTGGACAGGCTCGCTTCCATGGCGGATCATATCGTTCCCAATATTACAGAGGCATGTCTCATGACCGGGAGCGAATATCGAGCGGAATATGATCAGGAATATATTGATGGACTTGCCAGAGAGATCTGCAGGTCGGGCGCGCGCAGTTGTGTCGTGACCGGTGTCTCCTTTGCACAAAATACGACGGGTTTTTATGGCTTTGACAAGAGAGCGGGAAAAGCGTTTTCTTATCAGAACTCGAAGATCGAAGCTTCCTATCACGGAACCGGGGATCTCTTTGCGAGCACGGCGGTGGGGGCGCTCGTCTTGGGAATGTCCCCGGACAAGGCCTTCAGGACGGCTGCGGATTTTACGGCACTGACGATTGCGGAGACGATGCGGCGATCGGAAGACCGGCGCTTCGGGATCTGCTTTGAAACCGTTCTCCCGGCACTGCTCGGGATGCTGGAAGAGAATTTGAAAAAATGAATTGACATAATCTGCTTTATGTAATAATATACTAAGGTACTCTGAAGGCGAGGTCTAAGAGTAATCGTTCAGGGTCATGGAACCGTAGCTCAGCTGGGATGAGCGTTCGCCTCACACGCGAGAGGTCACGGGTTCGAGCCCCGTCGGTTC
>CACXGR010000044.1 GCA_902767235.1 uncultured Lachnospiraceae bacterium
ATCTTCTCAAGCACTATACGGACGAGCTTGTGGAGAACACGGGATTTGACGATTTTACGCTCAGTTCTCTCAGCTCCAGCGACTATACCTGCATCAAAGAACTCGTGAATTACATCGTCGACGAGTACGGTCCCCGCGGGACTTCCCTGCAGCTGCCTTCGCTGCGCATCGACTCCTTCTCGCTGGACGTCATGGCAAGGCTGCAGGATGCGAGACGGGGTAATCTTACTTTTGCCCCCGAGGCGGGCTCCCAGAGGCTCAGGGACGTGATCAACAAGGGCCTGACGGAGGAGGAGATCCTCTTCGGGGCGCGCGAAGCCTTCCGGGGCGGCTGGAAGAAAGTCAAGCTCTACTTCATGCTGGGCCTCCCTACGGAGACGCCCGAGGACCGGCGGGAGATCGCGGAGCTGGCCAACAAGATCGCGGTGGCCTATTTCCAGGAAGTGCCAAAAGAGAAAAGGAACGGGCGCTGCGACATCACGGTGAGCACGTCTTTCTTCGTGCCAAAAGCCTTCACGCCGCTGCAGTGGGCGCCCATGTACACGCCGGAGGAGTATCTGTCTTTTGCCGGAAATGTGTACGACGGCATCCAGGACGTCCTGAACCGCCGCAGCATCTGGTACAAGTATCATGAGGCGGACGGAACGGTCCTGGAGGGGCTTCTGGCCCGCGGCGACCGCCGTGTCTCCGCCGTGATCCTGGAGGCCTACCGTCTGGGCGCCATGTACGACGCCTGGATCGAGACCTGGGACTACTCCCGATGGCTCAGGGCCTGCGAGAACGTCGGCGTCGACATGAACTTCTTTGCGCTCCGCGAGCGCCCTCTGGATGAGATCCTGCCCTGGGACTTCATCGACATCGGAGTGACCAAGTCTTTCCTCGTGCGGGAGTGGAAGCGCGCGCAGGAGGGCGTCGTCACGCCCAATTGCCGGGAGCAGTGCTCCGGATGCGGGGCGGCCCGGTTCGGGTGCGGGATCTGCAGAAACCGCGAGGCCGATAATGACTAACCACGCGCTTTGAAAGGAGACGAGCACTTGCGAGTCAGAGTAAAGTTTGCAAAATACGGCCCCATGAAGTTCATCGGGCATCTGGAGCTGATGAGATACCTCATGAGCGCAGTGAGGCGCACGCGGATCCCTGTCAAATATGACGAGGGGATGCACCAGAGGATGATCATGTCTTTTGCCATGCCCTTGGGCGTTGGGCCGACCAGCAGTGCAGAATATATGGACATCGAGCTGGAGGAGCCGATTTCGACGGAAGCAGCGATGAGGGAGCTGGAACCGCACATGTGCGAAGGACTGGACATTCTGGACTTCCGGGAGGTTGATGGCAGCAAGCGGACGAAGGCCATGACGATCGTGGCGGCGGCCGACTATGAAGTCCGGTTCAGAGAGGGCTTTGCGCCCGATTGGGACTGGAAGGCGGCGCTGAAGGCGTTCTGCAGCAGGGAGAGCATTCCCTGGGTCAAGGAGACCAAGAAGGGCACCCGGGAAGTGGATATGAGAGAATGGATCTATGATATGCAGATCCGTGATGACGCTGACTCCGTGTATCTCCGCCTCTGCTGCAGCGTCGGAGACAATTTAAAACCGGAACAGCTCTTTGGCGAGATGTTCCGGTCACAGGGTCATGAACTGCCACGGTTTGCGCTGCAGGTCCACAGGATCGATCTTTTGACCAAAAGAGAGCCTGAGGAAGGCGGAGCCGGGGCGGACTATATTTCGCTGGGGGACCTGGGGAGAAGGATCCCGTGAAAGGTGCCGGTCAGCCGGGCAAAGCGCCGGGCAGCCGGATCGGCGGCCCAAGTGCCGGGCGGGGCACGGTCACGCTATGGTCTCCTCCGGCGCCTTCTCCAGCGGGACTACGACCTCGCCGTAGATCTTCTTAAAGAAGATGAAGGAGAGAACCATGGAGACACCCTCCGCGATGGGGAAAGCCCACCAGACGTTGGTGACGTCGCCCGTCTTGGAAAGGAGCCAGGCAACCGGGAGCAGCACGACCAGCTGTCTTCCCAGGGAGATGATCAGTGAGTAGATACTTTTTGAGAAGGCCTGGAAGATGGAGCCGGAGATGATGCCGATGGCTGCCAGCGGGAAGCAGAGGCTGATGATCCTCTGGGCGGGGATGCCGATCTCGAGCATGGCCTGGTCGGCGTTGAAGAAGCCGAGCAGCACGTCGGGGATCAGATGCATGATCAGGGTTCCGCAGAGCATGATCACAATGGCGACCGCAAAGGAGAACTTGAGCGCCTCGTCGATCCTGTCTTTTCTTCTGGCGCCGTAGTTGTAGGCCAGAACAGGGATCAGACCGTTGTTGAGGCCGAAGACAGGCATGAAGAAAAAGCTCTGGAGCTTGAAGTAGACGCCGAAGACCGCCGTCGCGGTGGTGGAGAAGGCCGTCAGGATCATGTTCATGCCGTAGGTCATGATGGATCCGATGGACATCATCAGGATGGAGGGCACGCCGACCTGATAGATCCGCTTGATCGTATCTGTGTCGGGACGCAGGATCCCTTTCCAGCTCAGGTGAATGTCGGAGTTGAACTTCAGGTTCATGAAGAGACCCAGGAGGGCGGCGATACTTTGGCCCAGTACGGTGGCATAGGCTGCGCCCGCGACGCCGAGCCTCGGAAATCCGAAGAGGCCGAAGATCATGATCGGGTCAAAGATGATATTGATGACCGCGCCGGTGGTCTGGCTGATCATGCTCAGCTGTGTGCGGCCGGTGGACTGCAGCAGTCTCTCAAATGTCATCTGGAAGAAAAGTCCCAGGGAGAGGCCGGTCACGATCGAGAGGTAGGCGTGTCCGTCGGCGATGATCCCGGCCGCTGCCGCGTCTGAGCTGCTGCCCAGCTGAACGGAGACGGCCCAGTGGGACAAAAACAGCGAGAAGAGCAGGAACGCGATATAGCTGCAGAAGGTCAGGAATATGCCCATGTTGGCCGCGGAGTCGGACTTGTCGAAGCGCTTCTCGCCCAGGGAACGGGAGAGCAGCGCGTTCATGCCGACGCCGGTACCGGAGCCGACCGCGATCATCAGGTTCTGCAGCGGAAAAGCATAAGTGACGGCGGAGAGAGCGCTCTCTCCGAGCCGCGCGACGAAGATGCTGTCCACGACGTTGTAGAGGGCCTGCACCAGCATGGAGATCATCATGGGGAGCGCCATGCTGATGATCAGTTTTTTGACGGGCATGACGCCCATTTTGTTTTCTTTGGG
>CACXGR010000045.1 GCA_902767235.1 uncultured Lachnospiraceae bacterium
CGTGTCCTCCATGTTCATCACGGATTGCGGGACAGCGCGGAGAGGGACCTTCGGTTTGTGCAGGCGTACTGCCGGGACAGGGGGATCCCTTTTCGGGCGGAGCGGGTCGACGCGGCCGGGTATGCGGCAGAGAAGAGGCTCAGCCTCGAGGAGGCGGCCAGAGGCCTTCGCTATGCGGCGCTGCAGAAGGCGGCGCAGGAATGGGATGCCGAAAAGAGCGACGGAACAGCCTGCGTGATCGCCGTTGCCCACCACCTGGAGGACCAGGCGGAGACAGTGCTCTTTCATCTTGTCCGCGGGAGCCGGCTGACCGGCCTGCAGGGGATGCGCCCGGTCAACGGCAGGATCATCCGGCCGCTCCTGGCGGTCCGGCGGTCGGACATTGAGGCCTTCCTTGCGGGGCGGGGGACCGGGTGGTGCGAAGATGAGAGCAATGAGGACACGAAATATGCCAGAAATCTTCTGCGCAGAGAGGTGATGCCGCTTCTGGAGACGATCAACGCAAGGACCTGCGAGCATATCGCAAGGGCGGCGGAGGAGGCGGCAGAGACGGAAGAGCTGCTCAGAGAGGAGACAGATCGGGCGCTGCGGCGCTGCCTCAGGCAAAGCCGGGGATCGGCAGGCGAAAGGACGAAGGAAGGCGCGGGGGAGCCGGAAATAGTCATCGACATCCCGGCGCTGTGCGCCCTGAAACCGATTCTGGCCAGAAGAGTTGTATACGCCGCGATCGCACAGGCGGCGGGCACGAAGAAGGACCTTCAGAATGTCCATGTGATGGATGTGCTTGGTCTTGCTAAGTCCAAGGGGAACGGAAGGATCTCTCTGCCCGGCGGCGCAGCGGCGCAGAAGAGCTACGATGAGCTGTATATCTATACAGCCGCGCAGCATTCGCAGGCGGCGGCATCCCGGCATTCCGCGCCAGTCTCCGAGGCGCTCCCGGACGACGGCCGCTGGCCGCTCGAAGCGGGCGCATACCGCTGCAAACTGCTCTCTTTTGACGGAGATATGGCGGCAGTGCCGCGAAATCAGTATACGAAATGGTTCGATTATGATAAAATAGGTTCGTTTCCGATATTCAGAACAAGACGCGAAGGGGACCGAATGACCATTGAGGCGGACGGCCGGTCCAAGTCGGTCGCAAGGATGATGATCGATGCCAAAGTGCCCGCCGGGATGCGCGGGAAGATCGTTCTGCCGGCGTCAGGAAGTGAGATCCTGTGGCTTCCGGGAGGAAGGATCAGCGCAGCTTACATGGTGGAGCCCTCCACGGCCAGAGTATTGGAGATCACGCTGGAAGCTGACACATTGTAATCATTGACACACGAAATCAGACAGAATAAGGGGATGTTATGCGCGAAGTAATTAAGGAACTGATCAGCGAAGAACAGGTTAACCAGAGGATCAAGGAACTCGGCGAGCAGATCACCAGGGACTACGAGGGAAAGACAGTGCATCTTGTATGCATTCTCAAGGGCGCATGCTTCTTCATGTGCGAGCTGGCCAAGCGGATCGAAGTGCCGGTATCCATGGACTTTATGACCGTGTCCAGCTACGGCAGCGGAACCAAGTCCAGCGGCGTTGTCAGGATCAAGAAGGATCTGGACGATCCCATTGACGGACTGGATGTGCTCATCGTAGAGGATATCGTTGACTCGGGAAGAACGCTGCACTACCTCAGCGAGGTATTCAAGGAGAGAGGATGCGCCAGTGTGCGCACGTGCACACTTTTGGACAAGCCCGAGCGCCGCGTCGTGGATCTGGATGTGGATTACACCGGATTTGTGATCCCGGACAAGTTCGTGGTCGGATACGGAATGGATTACGACCAGAGATACAGGGATCTGCCCTTCATCGGTATTGTCAATTTTGAAGAGGACTGATCCTGGATCAACCCGAATGATATCGGACTGCAGAGCGGCCCGTAAACAGAAACCGAGGTTAATGCGTTGGAAAACAAACAAAATCCGAGAAGATTTAACAACTTGCTGATGCCGGTCGTGATCCTTCTGCTCTTTATCTTCCTCTTTTCGCCCCTTGTGCGGGACTCTTTTTCAAATGGGCAGGGAACCTACAAGCTGGAGAACTTCCAGGAAGACCTGAAGGCCGGAAAGGTCACGGAAGTCACCATTTCGCCCAACCGGGACAACGACACAGGCTATGCATCCGTCGTGCTCAGCGACGGCAGCCGGCAGATCCTGTATGCGACCCGCATCGCGGACATCGAGCAGATCGCCAGAGAGGGCGGCATTCAGCCGTCTGTCAGGGACATACCGTCTGACAATACCTTCATGACATCGGTATTCCCCTCCCTCCTGATCGTCGCGGTATGCCTGTTCTTCTTCTACATGATGAACGCGCAGAACATGGGCGGCGGATCCAACGCCAAGATGATGAATTTCGGCAAGAGCAAGGCGAGGCTGTCCAACAACAGCGGCGTCACGCTCAAGGATGTGGCCGGTCTGCAGGAGGAGAAGGAGGACCTGGAGGAGATCATCGATTTCCTCAAGGATCCTGGCAAATACACCCAGCTCGGGGCCAGGATCCCCAAGGGCGTTCTTCTCGAGGGCGCACCGGGCACGGGCAAAACATTGCTGGCAAAGGCTGTCGCCGGAGAAGCCGGCGTGCCTTTCTTCAGTATTTCGGGGTCGGACTTTGTGGAGATGTTTGTCGGCGTGGGCGCGTCCCGCGTCAGGGACATGTTTGACGAAGCCAAGAAGAACGCGCCCTGCATCGTCTTCATCGATGAGATCGACGCCGTCGCCCGCCGCAGAGGCACGGGACTGGGCGGCTCCCACGACGAGCGCGAACAGACCCTGAACCAGCTGCTGGTGGAAATGGACGGATTCGGCGTCAACGAGGGCATCATCGTGATGGCGGCCACCAACCGCGTGGACGTATTGGATCCCGCGATCCTGCGCCCGGGACGCTTTGACCGCAAGATCTCCGTGGCCAGACCGGACGTCAAGGGCAGGGAGGATATCCTCCGGGTCCACTCCAGGGAGAAGCCCCTGGCGGAGGACGTGGACCTGGCTGAGATCGCGCGCACGACAGCCGGATTCTCCGGCGCGGATCTGGAGAACCTGATCAACGAGGCGGCGATCGGCGCCGCGAAGGCTGACCGCAAGTACATCACCCAGGCGGATATCAAGGAAGCCTTTATCAAGGTCGGCATCGGCAAGGAGAAGAAGAGCCACGTGATCACGGAGGAGGAGAAGCGGATCACCGCCTTCCACGAGTCCGGGCACGCTATTTTGTTCCATGAGCTCCCCAAAGTGGGCAAAGTGTACACGATCTCCATCATTCCCACCGGCATGGGAGCAGGCGGATACACCATGCAGCTGCCGGAGAAGGATGAGATGTATATGACCAGGGGCCGTATGCTCCAGGAGATCATGGTGAGCCTGGGCGGCCGCATCGCCGAGGAACTGGTGCTCGACGACATCACGACGGGCGCTTCGGCGGATATCCGGCAGGCGACCAACATCGCCAGGCACATGGTCATGCGCTACGGCATGTCGGAGAAGATCGGCACGATCAACTACGAGCAGGAGACGGACGACGTGTTCCTGGGATACGATCTGGGGCATGAGAACAAGCACAGCGAGTTCATTTCCGGTGAGATCGACAAGGAAGTGCGCCGGATCGTCATGGACTGCTACGCCAAGGCCAAAGAGATCGTCATCGCCAACAAGGACGTGCTCTACAAGTCGGCGGATCTTTTGATGGAAAAAGAAAAGATCAGCGGAGAGGAGTTCGATGCGCTCTTCGCCTGAGCGGGAAATTGTTTTGCGGGTGAGTGAAGACGGTAGTTTGGGGGCTGCTATAAATAATGCACAATTCGGGCACAGCGGACTTGTGAACTTTGTGAAATCTGCGAATTTATATTTGCAGGACAATTTGTTAACATACACTTGTAACCCCCCAATACATTATAAGTTTTTGCTATACCCCATTTAGAAGAATACCTTCTCTAAAAAAGA
>CACXGR010000046.1 GCA_902767235.1 uncultured Lachnospiraceae bacterium
CTCCCTTTCCTGCATCCCCGTCAGTTTTCTCATCTCTCGTCCGCTTCTCCCGCCGGCTTTTCCGGCAGCTTCCGCTTGCCGGTCCGCCATATGCCGGGCGGTCAGCAGATCCTCGGCAGGCCCTCTCCCTGCAGAACAGACATCCTGCGCAGGCCGCCGATCGGAGTTCTCACAAACAATTCTCCGGCGCCGGCCCCCCTGTCTCCGCCTGAGGATGTGCCCGGTTCCACCGCACCGATCAGGGCCGCGTTCTCCCCGTAGCGGGCGCCGCGCATGACCTCCAGCGCTTTCTGTGCCTGCGTCCCGGGCACGATCGCCACGAGCTTCCCTTCATTTCCCATGTAGAGGGGATCCAGGCCCAAAAGGCCGCAGAAGCTTCTCACTTTGGCCAGGACCGGGACCGCCTCCTCGTCGATCACAAAGCATTTTCCGGACGCTTCCGCCAGTTCCTTGAGGACGGTGGCCAGTCCGCCTCTTGTGACGTCGCGGAGGGTGTGTACTTCGATCCCCGCGTCGAGGAGTGCACGGACGATGTCGCAAAGAGGCGCGTTGTCGCTCTCGATGTCGGCGTCGATGGCCAGCCGCTCTCCCAGGATGGCGGCGTGGTGGTCGCCCATGGTGCCCGATACCAGCAGCGCGTCTCCCTCTTTTGCCCTGTCTGCTGCGATGTCGACGCCTTCCGGCACAAAGCCGACACCAGTGGTGTTGATGTAGAGACCGCCCTTTCCTTCCACGACTTTGGTGTCGCCGGCGATGATCTGCACGCCGGCTTCCGCCGCCGTCTGCGCCATGCTGCGGACGATCTTCTCAAGAAGGGAGATCTCAAGCCCCTCCTCCAGGATGAAGCCGCAGGTCAGATACCTGGGGACGGCGCCGCGCATGAGGAGGTCGTTGACCGTCCCGCAGACGCAGAGCCTGCCGATGTCGCCTCCGCGGTAGACCAGCGGCGTCACCACGAAGCTGTCCGTCGTCACGGCGATCCTGCCGCTGCCGGGCACCACAGCGCTGTCCTCCATCCGGCTCAGCACCTCGTTGTGAAAAGCCCCGGCAAAAATTTCGCCGATCAGCTCCCCCGTGGCCCTGCCGCCGCTCCCGTGTTCCATTGTGATCCGCTGCGCCTTTTCCATAAGCTGTCTTTTTCCTTCCTCGCGGCCGGCACGAATCTCCGGTCACTCCCTTTGATTAACATAGTAAGTATAGCAGTTTCCCTCCGCAGAGACCATACAGGCCCCCTGCGGCCTGAGCGGCGAGCAGACCTTGCCGAACAGCGGACACTGCGTGGGTCTCATGCGCCCTGTCAGCACTCTGTCGCAGCAGCAGCCCCGGTTGATCTTGCTGTCGGCGGTGAGCTGTGCGCTCCCCGCGTCCAGATGGGCATATTCCGGCTTCAGGAAACGGCCTGAGCCGGCGATCACGCCCATGCCCCGCCAGACCGCATCCGCCCTGTCAAAATATTGAGCCACCTGCCTCTGTGCCCTCGTATTTCCCTCCCGGGTCACGACGGACGGGTAGAAGTTCATGACGCGTCCCCGGCCCGGGCCGGATGCATCCCCGCTCCAGACCTTGACAATGCCGTAGATCGCCGCCAGGATCTGCGTCCCCGTAAAGCCGGCGACGGCGAAGGGAAGCTGATATTTGGACGCGAGCGGCTCAAAGACTTTGCTGCCTGTGACCACCGCCACATGTCCCGGGGCGAGAAAGCCCTGGATGTCCGCGCCGTCCGCGCAGAGCCGGTCAATGACTTCCGGCATCGAGCGCAGCGCCGTGAGGAGCCTGACATTGGTGACCCCGTCTTCGAGGATCTGCTGCACCATCAGCGCGTAGGCCGGCGCCGTGGTCTCAAATCCGACCGCCGCAAAGACAAAAGTTGTCTCCGGCTCCCGCTTTGCCAGCGCAAAAATATCCATGGGCGAGTAGACCATCTGCACGCGCCCCCCGCGCCCTCTTGCTTCCTGCAGGCTCATGCGGCTGCCCGGCACGCGCAGCAGGTCGCCGAAGGTCACGACGCAGGTCTGCGGCTGCAGGCACAGCTCGATCAGCCTGTCGACATAGGACGAAGGCGTCACGCAGACGGGACAGCCCGGACCTGAGATCAGGCGGATCCTGTCCGACAGAAGACCGGGGATGCCGTTTCGGGCGATCGCACCGGTGTGACTGCCGCAGACCTCCATGATCCTCAGCTCCGGGCCGTTATATTCTTTTAAGTATCTTTTGATCTCTTCCGGATTCATCGGTCAGACAAGTTCCTCCATCTGGCGCATGATCTCGTCCATCTCCTCCATCTCGCGCGGGGAGATCTTCTGCAGAATGCAGCCGGCGTGGACCAGCACCCGGTCTCCCGGCTGGATCTGCACAAGGCCTGTCCTGGCCTCCACTTTATTTCCGTCAAAATCCACCAGCGCCGTCCTTTTTCCCACGGACAGCACGACGCCGGGCATCGCAACGCACATATGACGTCAACCTCATTCTTTCTCTGCCGCAGGCGCTGCCGGTGCAGGTTCCGCCGGTGCAGGCTTCGCTGCCGGTGCTGCAGGAGCCACAGGTGCTGCCGCCGCAGGTGTCGCTGCCGCCGCTGCCGCCGCCTTCTTGGCCTGCGCCGCCTTCAGAGCCGCCGCTTTTTTGGCTGCCATCTCCGCTGCCTTGCGCCGCTCCTCTTCCATGACCTCGGGGGACTTCCGGTAGGTATCGGCCTCCTTTTTGCGGGCGGGCGTCTGGTATCCGGGCACTATTTTCAGGCATTTCTTGGGGCACTTGGACGCGCAGTAGCCGCAGGCAATGCAGTCAAAGCGGTTGATGGTCCAGGTGCCGGCGCCCTTGTCCACCACGATGCATCGGGGCGGGCAGCTTCTGACGCAGAGACCGCAGGAGATGCACTGGTCGATGTCGATCTCGATATGGCCCCGGGTGCGCTCCGGATATACGGCGGGCTCCTCGGGATAGTTCTTGGTGACGGGCTTCGTGACAAGGTTCTTCAGAAGTGTGCCCGTAAAATTCAAAAATGCAGACATATTCTCACGGTCCTCCTTCCTTTAGCGCTCTGTGCAGCTGATGCAGGGGTCGATCGTGAGCACCAGGATCGGCACGTCCGCGTAGTCCGCTCCCTTGAGGGTCTCGCACAGACCGGGCAGGTTGGCAAAAGTAGGGGTGCGGATCCTGAGCCGGTTCAGGTTGGGCTTGCCGCTTCCTTTCACGTAATAGACCGCCTCTCCTCTGGGCTGCTCGATGCGCATAAAAAACTCTCCGTCGGGATTTCCCTTTACCGGCACGGACAGATCGCCGGCCGGGATCTTTCCGACTGCCTGGCGGATCAGGTCGATGGACTGGAAGAGCTCGTCGATCCGGCACTGGCAGCGGGCGTAGCTGTCGCCCTCTGTGCTGATGATCGGTTCAAAATCCAGATCGCCGTAGGCTCCGTACCCGCGGATCCGCATGTCTGTCGCGATCCCGCTGGCCCTTCCGAAGGGACCCGCGCAGCCCAGGTCGTGAGCCATTTGCCTGGTCAGGACGCCGACGCCACGAAGGCGCATCTGTACGCTCCTGTCCTGAAGAAATACTTTGCGGATGGTGCGGATCTGGCCCTCTACATCTGTGAGGACGTCAAGGAAACGGCTGAGCATGGCGCTGTCCATGTCCTTCATGACGCCGCCAACCTTGTTGACGGAGAAGATGACTCTGCCGCCGGTGGACTCCTCGATCATGTCCAGGATCTGTTCGCGGATCCGCCAGCACTGATAGAAGAGGCTCTCATATCCGAAAGCGTCCGCCAGAAGGCCCAGCCAGAGCAGGTGGCTGTGCATTCTGGACAGCTCCATCCAGATCGTGCGCAGATACCTGGCTCTGTCCGGGATCTCCACGCCCATGATATGTTCAATGGCCTCCACGTAGCCCATGCCGTGGCCGAAACTGCAGATCCCGCAGGTTCTCTCCGCCACATAGACCATCTCGTTGAAGTCCTTTTTGACGATCAGGCTCTCCAGTCCTCTGTGGACGAATCCGATGGACGGGATGGCCTCTATGACCTTTTCATCCTCAATGACCAGATCCAGATGGATCGGCTCCGGCAGTACCGGATGCTGCGGGCCAAAGGGAATCACACTTACTTTACCCATTCTTACCTCCATGCGGGAACGCTGCCGGGCGGCCTTAATGCCGCGCGGCGCGATACTACTCAAGCTGTCATTTCAGGGGGCCCCTGGCATCTTTGGGAAGAAGGGGCGCCTCCTCCTCGATGCGGTACAGCTTATTGCGGAAATCCAGACTGATCATCCGGATCTTTACGCCGTACATCTCCGCCATCTCATTCTCGTAGAAAACGGCGGTGGGAATGATCTCCGTGATGCTGGGGATCTCCTCGTCGAGCTCCGCTTTCAGGCGGAGCGTCTTGTACTCATAGGTCTCATCGTCGGCGAAGGAGTAGCTGAGCTCATACCTGCCGTCCCAAAATGCCGCGCATCCCTGGGAAAACCGCAGTCCGCTCTTCTTCATCTCCATGCACTTCGAGAGCAGTTCGCCCTTCGTGATCTCGATCAGTTCGTTTTCAGGACACTTGACCATTTTTATTCCTCTTTTCTCCCTTGTGCGCTCTCTCGTACTCATCGTGTTCGTCGCTCCTCTTCTGGAAGAGCGCGATGGCCTGCACAAGGCCGTCGATGATCGCCTGGGGCCTCGCCGCGCAGCCGGGTACATAGATGTCCACCGGTATCGTTGTGTCCGCGCCGCCCAGGATATTATAGCAATCCTTGAAAATGCCGCCGGTGCAGGCGCAGGTTCCCACTGCCACCACGACCTTGGGCCTTGGCATCTGATCGTAGAGCTGCGTCACCACATCCTTGTTCTGTGTGTTGATCCCGCCCGTGATCAGGAATATATCCGCCTGCAGGGGATCTCCCGTGTTGATGATGCCGAATCTCTCCGCGTCATAGACGGGCGTCAGGCAGGCCAGAACTTCTATATCGCACCCGTTGCAGCTGCTGCCGTCATAATGCAGCACCCAGGGTGATTTTTTGACTTTACCCATACTTGCTTTCCTTCCTTACTCAATGTCCGAATCATGTACTCTCTTCAGCGCCGCCGTCATCTCACCAGCATCAGGATCAAAAGATTGACCCCCGACAGGAAAAAGGTGGCGATCCAGATAAACCGCAGCATCTGGTCCCACTTGACGCGGGCGCTGGCGTTGTCCACCAGGATCAGGAAGAAGAATACCAGCGCGCACAGCACGAGCGCACCCAGGTAGCTGAGCGGGTTCGAGGTCACCGCGAAGAGGCCGACGATCCCCATGAGGAAAGCGTTCTCATACCACTCCGTGATCGTAAAGATGGCCAGATTGTGGGCGCCCAGCTCTGTTTTGACGCCCATGACCAGTTCCTGGTGGGCGTGGTGGGATGTGCTGACGTCAAAAGGCGACTTCCGCATCTTGATCAGGAGGATCAGGACGAACGCCGCGAAGAGGCCGGGCATCCTGAATAGCATTACCTTGCCGCTGTTTGCGATCTCGCTGACCCGGAAGGAGCCCGACACCAGATAGAAGCCGACGCCCGCCATGAGGACGGCCGGCTCATAGGTCATGATCTGCACCAGCTCTCGGGAAGACGCGATCGTGTTGTAAGGCGATCCCGTCACTACCGCCGCGAAGTACATAAAGGTCGACGCCGTGGAGAGCACGAACAGGCACATCAGAATATCATTTCCGGCAAAAAAGATCGAGCCGGTAAAGATCATCAGGACCATATAGCAGAGCAGCAGCGACGACTGGAATACGCCGATCGCGATGACCTGCTTGTTGAAGAGCTTGCGCACATCGTAGAAGGGCTGCAGGAGCGGCGGTCCGATCCTCCCCTGCATCCTGGCGCTGATCTTGCGGTCGAGGCCCTCCATGAGCCCGCCCATCACCGGCGCCAGCAAAATATACAGAATTACCATGATAACCGCTTTTACACTCATACCAGCGCACCTCCTACCATAAAGCTGACCATGATGGCCAGCACAGCCGTAGTCATGAGCTGGCAGACGATCATCATTCTGTCCGGATTGATCCGCTTGTCAAAATAGTAATTGGACAGCCACAGCTTCTTCCCGTCGCCGAAGGAGTCCACAAAGGTCTTATTGTCTCCCATGTTGACGCCGCTCATATAGTTGAGCTTGTAGTTGGTCTGCATGTTCTTGTAGTGCATGTAGGCGACCCAGGGGATCGCGAACACCATGCACATGATCAGGACCATCATGGCCAGGATCCCGTTGGGGAGCACGTCCGTGAACTGGCCGTACATCTCCACCAGCAGGGGATCCACGAAGCGGGTCGAAATAAACGGCATGAGCACACAGAGTGTGATCATGAGCGCCGCGTGGATGGTCATGGACCACATCTCGCTGTCACCGGTGATATCTTTTTTCATTCTCTCGCCGGTCTCGTGGCTCTTGCTGATGATCTTGCCCATCCACTTGGTCCAGTAGAAACTCGTGGTGGCAGAACCGTAGGCGATGAAGAGCACCAGAAGGATGTTGCTACTGTCCACGGCCGCTTTCAGGGCGGACCACTTGGAGATCAGCATGCCGAAAGGCGCCAGGAACATGGCCGCGATGCCGATGAACATATAGAAGCCCAGCCTGGGAAGGCGGTAGAGAAGGCCGTGCATATCCTCGATATCCCGGCTGCCGGTGGCATTCTCCGTCGCGCCCACATCCTGGAACAGCAGCGACTTGGATACGGCGTGGAACATCATGAGGAAGATGCCCGCCCAGACCGTCTCATGGGCGCCGACGCCCGCGCAGGCCGTCATCAGTCCCAGGTTGGAGATCGTCGAGAAGGCCAGCACTTTTTTGCCGTCGCTCTGGGAGATCGCCATAATGGAGGCCATAAAGAAAGTAAATCCGCCGATCAGCGCCACCATATTGCCGGTCGTCGTGCCGCCCATCGCGGGGGACAGACGGAAGAGCACGTAAATGCCCGCCTTGACCATCGTAGCGGAGTGCAGCAGCGCGGATGAGGGTGTCGGGGCCACCATGGCGCCCATCAGCCAGGTGGAGAAGGGAAGCTGCGCCGCTTTGGTCAGCGCCGCGATAGCGACCAGGCCCACGCAGATCACTGCGGGCACTTCGCCCATCTGTGCGTATTCGATCAGCTTGTGGAAGGATACGCAGTTCTCATATCTGGCAAAATATACAATTCCCACTGCCAGCGCCGTGCCGCCCAGCAGGTTCATCCACAGGGCCCTGAAAGAGTTGTTGACCGCCTCCTCTTCCTTCGTGTAGCCGATCAGCAGGAAGGAGCAGACGCTCGTCACTTCCCAGAAGAAGTCGATCCAGAGAAGACTCTCGGAGAGCACAAATCCGAACATGGCACCCAGGAATACAAAAAGCAGCATGAAGAAATAATTCCGGTGATCCTCCACATCCTTTCTGTGCTGGTGATATCCGTACATATAGCCCACGGCGTAGATCACGATCATCGATCCGACAATGCCCACGATCAGGCACATGAGGATGCTCAAATGATCGATATAAATGTGGCACAGAGTCATCGGCTTCACGTCCGTGAGCTCCTGCCACGCGATCAGAACGGTCGGCACAATGGACAGAAGACTGATCCAGTACTTCCTGTGCTTGCAGCATAGATACGTCACCAGTACCATCAGCGCCAGCTCCGCCGCGAGGATCAGGTGCCCCGCCGCCTCCGCGTGCGGCAGCAGCAGCATCGGCCTGCTGCCCTCCAGCACCCAGTAAGTCGTCAGCGCGACCGATGCCGAAGCGATCACAGCTGCCGCTGCGTAAGTGATATAGGCCCGCACTTTGTTGTCCCGGACAAAATACATCACCGGGGCGCACAAAAGCGGGAAGATGATAAGAAAGACCGCTATTTGCATTTTCCGTTTCCCTTTCTTTCTGGTCTTTATATTTTGGATGATCTATATGAAAAGACGGTCATCCGTCCTCCGTCTCCATCTCAAGCGCTGTGAGCTGCATTCCTCTGCCCCCGCAGATCTCGCCGGCGGAGTCTCCGCATACCGGGCAGGCATACGCGTTTCCCTTTTCCGGGTGATACACCTCCCCGCATCCCGCACATCGGATGCGGACCGGTATGACCTCCACTTTCAGCGCCGAGCCTTCCATGATCGTACCGCTCACAGCTTCCGGATAATACTTGTGCAGATATTCGGGAACGATATCCGTCATCTCTCCCACCGACACCGTGAGGCTCCGCACGCGCACAGCGCGGTTCTCCTGCGCCTTCTGCAGCGCCAGATTCACAAACCGGACCACATAGCTCATCTCGTGCATCTGATAAAGCCTTTCCGGACCGCATTCACGATCCTGCGCGCTGTCGTCGCGGTCTCCTTTCGGACCAGGGCCCGCCAGAGCGTCTCTGTGAGCGGGATCTCCCAGTGATCGTCGGCCGCCGGTGTCACTGCCGATGAAGCAGGCAGCTCCGCCTTCTTCGTGCTGTCCCCGTTTCCGGAGCCGGTGGTCCCGAATGCACCGGCGCAGGTATCTCTGCCGCCGTCCGTCCTGAGGTCCGCGATCCCGACATACTGATTGTCCGGCGTGATCAGCGCGATGTAGTGCCCGGCAGGTTCTCCGGTCTCACCGGTATACGCTTCTTTTTCCGAATACCAGCCTTCCAGCGCCTCTGCCGTGCTTCCATATCCCCAGGCCAGCGTTTCCATAGAGAAGATATCACTATCCGGAAGCACTGTAAAGCATTCCGAGCCGTCCGGCCTGATGTGATCTTTGAGGACCGACGCCTCCACCGCCCGAAGTGCGGCCACCTGCTCCAGTTCCTCCGACCATACCGCAGGGACATAATCCGCTTCTGTGAGCGGCTCCCCGTTTACGGGATTATTGATCCCCTCCCGGCAGGCTTCTCTGCGGATCTCATTGAGCCTGTCGGTCAGTGCCTGCCTGTCCGGCTGCTCGAGCTGTCCGTCTATGCGGATCATGGCCAGCACGTCTTCCGGATCTCCCGCTTCTGCGCCCGCTGGAATATCTGCGCCGCCCGGGGCTTCTGCGCCCGTCGAAACAGCCGCCGCCCGCGCGCCGTTCCACCAAAAACACATGCACCCGGCTATGACCCAAAGCAAGGCGGCCATGCGGGTGAGACGCCATGTCCGCTTTATATATATGTGCTTTTTCCGCTTCATTTTTCTTCGCACCGGTTCACCGCACAAATAGAACGGGC
>CACXGR010000047.1 GCA_902767235.1 uncultured Lachnospiraceae bacterium
ATGAGGCGCCTGCCTGCGGGCAGGTCCGGAATCTCTGTTTTTCTTCTGTACCAGAGCGTCTCGCCCGGCATGAGCGTGCGGCCGACCCCCGAGCGCCTTGTCTCGGGAGAAAAGGGGACCAGTATTTGGCCGTCAGGGACACCGCAGGAGGCATCCATCGCCTCGTCTGCCGGGCAGATCCCGTAGTCCCACCAGCCATTCAGGCAGGTCCAGTCCGCGCGCCGAAGCTGGGGCCTGGGATACTCCGGGAGCGGTACCGCGTCGGGGCCGTCGGCCGCCTGCTCGCTCCAAATGGTGCACAGTTCATGAATTTCGGTATGCTTTTTTTTGCCAAGCTGCAGAGATGCGATCGCGTCTTTCAGTCTCATATCCTGTCCTCCCTCTCTTATGTCCGGGGTCTTTAATATCATTATACATGATATTCGGGCGTCGGACAGATTCCCTTGATTCACAGCCGGATCAGAGTGTTGTATCATGAAGGAGAAGGGGTCGAAGTCTTTTCCGGCTCCGGCCTTTCCAATAAATACAAAGAGGACCTTAAAGTATGAATACAAAGAACTTTCCCCTGATCTGGGGACACCGGGGAGCCAGCGGGCACGCCCCCGAAAATACACTGCCCGCCTTTCAGATAGCCGCCGACATGGGCTGCGACGGCGTCGAACTCGACATTCAGGAGACGAAGGACGGTGTGATCGTGATCTGCCACGACGAGACGGTGGACCGCACCAGCAGCGGCGCCGGCTGGCTTAAAGATTTCACCTTTGAGGAGCTCCGCCGGCTGGACTTCAGCAACGGGAACGGAGCCTATGAGGGCATTAAGATTCCCACCATGGAGGAAGTTTTTGACCTTTTGGAACCCACCGGCCTCACCATCAACATAGAGATCAAGACCGGCATCGTCTTCTATGACCGGATCGAGGAGAAGATCCTGGATCTGACCAAAAACATGCACTGGGAGGACCGGGTTATCTACTCCTCCTTCAACCACTACTCCGTTCAGAAGATCAAAAAATTGAACCCTGACGCGAAAGTCGGCCTTCTCTACGCCGACGGCCCCATCGACATGCCCGGCTACGGGCGCCGCCTGGGCGTCCAGGCACTGCACCCCGCCTGCTACAACCTGCAGTATCCGAATTTCATGGAGGACTGCAGAAAGAACGACCTCGAGGTCAATGTATGGACCGTCAACTCCGAGGAGGAGCTTCTGCAGTGCCGGCAGTATGGCGTGAACGCCATCATCACCAACTACCCGGCCAAAGCAAGAGCACTGTATGAGGCAGCGAACCGCTGATGTTCAAAACAGCGATGTTCCGCACGTGCCCCCTCAACCAAACATAAGGAGTCCCCATGTCTGATCAGGATAATAACTTTCAGGATGCGAGCATCCGCCATAAGAACACACAGGATACCAATGCGGCCGATCGCAATTACAAAGCCTTTATCAGCTACCGGCACAAGCCGCTGGATATCGAGATCGCCACAAAGCTCCATCGGCGGATCGAGCGCTACAGGATTCCCCGCGACCTGCGAAAAGGCGGTTCTGACAGGCTCGGTCTGGTCTTTCGCGACCAGGACGAACTCCCGATTGCCGACAACCTCACGCGAAATATCCAGGTCGCCCTGGACCACTCCGAGTTCCTGATCGTCGTGTGCAGCAAGGACACGCCGGAATCTATTTGGGTACAGCGGGAGATCACCTATTTCCTGGAGCACCACAGCCGCGACCATCTGCTGGCGATCCTGATCAGCGGCGAGCCGGATCAGTCCTTTCCCCGGCAGCTGGTCGAGATCCGGGACGCGGACGGGAACCTCATCGAGGAGATCGAGCCGCTGGCGGCCAATATTGTGGCTGACTCTGCCCGCGAGAGGAACCGCCTGTTCAAGACGGAGAGCCTGCGGATCCTGGCCTCTCTGATCGGCTGCCCCTATGACGCCCTCTACGGTCGGGAGCAGCGCTACAAGATGCGGCGCCTGGCGGCCGCCTCTGCCGCTGCAGCTGCTGTGGCCGCTGTTTTTATCTGCATGCTCTTAAACCGCAATGCAAAGATCCGGGAGCAGCTCCTCTCCTCCATGGTCAACGAATCCCGCGCTCTGTCCGCGCTCTCAAACAGCGCCTTCCGTGAGGGAAACTACCGCCAGTCGCTGGAATATGCCCTGGACGCCCTTCCCGGCAGGAATCCGGAAAGGCCTTATGTCGCAGAAGCGGAAGCCGCTCTCTCCGGCAAGCTCTATCTCTACAGCGACGGCAGTGTTATGCGCTATGCGCAGTCTTTTGATTGGGACACGCCTGTCTATAACATGGCTCTGACGCCCGACGGATCGAAGCTCGCAGCCGGCGACGCCTACGGAAATACCCGTGTCTGCAACACCGAAACCGGACAGGTGATCTGGGAGGACTGCCTCGAGCAGCAGTCTTCCATTTCGAAGCTGTATTTTCAGGACGATCTGCTGCTCGTAAACAGCGACGACGCCCTCATCGCCGTCTATACCGCCGATGGAGAGCGGATCCGCTCCGATGAGAATGAGCGTGTGCTGTGCGTCCCTGAGACCGGCGGTCTCTACCTGAGCTACAGCTTTGCACAAGACGGTCACCCGGCCAGTGTCCGGGATCTTAGCACCGGGGATCTCGTCCGTTCTTTTGGGGCCTTTGATCCCCCTGAATACCTGCCCGTCTCAGGCTGCCTCTCCCCTGACGGAAAATTGGCCGCGGTACTCGTGGAGGTCCCAAGTACCAAGAGCGTTTCTCTCTATATCTGTGACCTGGAATCCGGCAAACGCCAAAAGATAGAGGCGGACCTCCTCTATTCTTCCGCCCTTTCTTCTTACGCGATCGATTTTGACCGGAATGGAGACCTGCTGCTCGCCTTTGCCGGACTGGACGATCTTCTCGCAGAGGAAGCCCGCTTTGAGGGAAATTATGTGAAGCTCTACAGTCGGGCAGATGACTGGGCCTGCCGCTTCAGGACTTTTTTGGATTACGGGACCGCTTCCCGAAGCCTGACCAACGGTCTTGATCTGTCCGATTATATCGACTCCATGACGCCTGTCGAAGGAGGCACTATTTTGGCATCCCGGAACAGGATGTTCATGGTCAACAGTGCGGATGGGAGCATTCTCTGGCAGAAAGATCTGCCGGACCGGGTCTGCGGCGTGAGAGAGCTGCCCGGGACGAACCTGGTCGCTCTGGCTATGCGAAACGGCAAGGTCACTCTCTGCCTCCGCAGTACCGGCGTTCTGAGCAGCGATATCGGCATGGCTTATATGGACTGCCCTTATGAGCTGGCATCGGCCAGGATCTCCCTGATCGATCAGAACACGATACGGTTCGTGGTCATCCCGGCCAAATTCCAGAATCGGGCGGCCGTGATCACCTACAGCCCAAACAGTGATACGGTGACCTCCGCTTGGAGCAAAAAGGTCGATTCCGAGTCCAGGCTCATCGTTGCCTCGCCTTCCGGCGCGCTGTGTGCGTCTGTGACGGCTGACGATACGGGGAACTATCACTTCGTCCTCTTTGATCCGGAGGGACAAAAAGAGCCTGTGGAACTCACAGGCTCTGGGATCCCTTCTTACAAGGTCACTTTTGATAACAAAAATATCCGGCTGACGGACAGCGGAAAGCTCATTCTCTGCGGCAGGATCTTCGACTTTGAGAGCGATTCCGTGACCGGTCTGTGCCGAAGCGGAGCGCTCACTGACTCCCTGAGCACGGATGACACCGCATTCTGCGAGGATCCGGAAGACGCTGCGGTCATCAGTGCCTGCGCGGAAAGAAACAGTGACGGCACCTTCGACCTCGTGCTGTGGGAAAATGCGCAGTACACAGGACAGTCGTCACGAATTCCTCTCAGCTATGAAGAGGCCGGTCAGCAGGTCCGCTACCTCCGGTGCAGCTGTGAAGCCGTATGCCCCCTGGGATACGCGCTGGTCCGGGCACAGGCCGATGATCGGCACGCTCCCGTCTATCTTCTGTACAATTGGAAGGAAGACAAGTGGTCCGGCTTCTCCGAACATGCGCCGGCCCCGGAAATGATCTGTGCCATGGCACAGACGCAGCCTCTCATGGCTTTTCAGAAAAGTGACGGCACTCTGTGCCTGTTCGATCTGACATCCGGCAGGGAACTGCGGACTATGGAAAGTTCGCTGCCGGGAAAAAATGTCACCAAAATGCTCTTTTCGCCGGACGACAGCCGGCTTCTGGTCTTTACCCAAAACGGAAGGCTTTTGATCTTCGATACCGGGAGCGGAAAAGAATTGAATCACTGCCTCTTCTCCGATTCGAGACTGCGCTTTTACAGCGAAGGCCGCTATAGAGTGGTCTCTGCCTCTGCCGGACAGAACAACCGCCTTCTCATCCTCTATGACGATGTCACATTTGATACTTCCGTCGCGATCACCCTCGATGCTGACACCATGGAAGAGACCGGCATCTTTGCGGGCATCTGCGCCTATTTCCCGCAGTCGAACAGCGTCCTTGTAAAACCGCACCAGCGCATCGCCTTCATCCGTCCGCTCTATTCCGTGGAAGAAATGCAGGAAATCGCAGAAAAAATTTTGGATCAGGAGGACAGTCCCCGCTGACTCAATTCAGCAGCGTAAACCCCAGGATCAGCGCCCCTCCGATGATCTGCCGAATGCTCATGGGCTCGTGCAGAATGGTCACCGACAGGATCACCGCCGTCAGCGGATCGATGTAGCTGAGCACCGCAGCCTCCTGTCCCGTCACGTGCGGCAGAGACGAGAAGTACAGGCAGTAAGCGACGCCCGTGTGCAAGAGACCCACGACAAACAGCAACACCAGCCCCCGAATATCCAGTTCTCCCACATGCAGGCCCCCGGTGAGCATCACATACGGAAAGAGCGTCACGACCGCCGCCACAAACTGCAGAAAGGTCCGCCGGATCCCGTCCACTTTCTTAATAAACTTGTTGAGAAGGACGACGGTCGCATAGAGCACCGCCGCTCCGAGTCCGAATGCGATTCCAACCCGGCTGTTCCCGCTGCTCACTTCTTCGCCTCCTCCCGCCGTGATCAGGAGAATTCCCAGCGTCGACATGACAAAACACAGCAGCCTTTTCCCCGTCAGCTTCTCCCTGAAAAGGATCGTGCTCACCAAAGTTATGATCACCGGCGCCGCGTAATAGCTCAGGGTCGCCATTGAGACAGTCGTGTACTTGTAGGCCTCGAACAGGAGAATCCAGTTGAAGCCCATCGCGATGCCTGACACCACCAGAAGAAGCACTTCTTTCTTCATTCCTTCCAAAGTGATTTTCTGCCTGGTGATCACAAGATGTCCGCCGATCGCCAGCACAGCGAGCATCGCTCTGCAGAGCGCGATCTCCCCGGAGGCAAGCGGAATCCCCCGGACAAAGAGTCCAATGGTCCCGAAGATCGCCATGGAAACCGCGATCATCAGCCGCGCGCGGTTTGTTCTATTCTGATTCATATTCTCTGTTTTCTGAGTTCTTACTCTCCACCTTCACCCTTCCTCTGTGGATGCTGTCCTTAAAGAAATCCTTGACGGAGCAGCCCGCCCTGCCGGAAGAAGCGCAGGCACAGGCGCAGGCGCAGGAAGAGGCACATGCACAGCTGGAAGCGCAGGCGGAAGCACAGGAGGAAGCACAGGAAGAGCGGGGCCTGGACCCGCGGTTGCCCGGAGGTCTTCTGCCGCCGTGCACAGGCACATTGATCACGTTGACGTTGATAAAGGTGTTGGGAGAGCTCCCGTAGCGGTAAGTGCCGGTCTTGCTGTACTGCTCCGGCTTCTCCAGGTCCTTCTCCTCCACGATTTCCTTGCTCTTGATCATGGTGTGCCCGCAGTAAGGGCACTCGTCCTTGCCCTCCACGCGGCCGGCGCCGCAGCCCGGGCAGTTCTCGTAGTACTCGATCTTCGTGCGGATGATCTTTTTCTCCGTCTCCGTGCCGCCGTCGCTGCTGCCAAATCCCGCGCCGCCCGCGAGCCAGCGGATGAGCCTCGCGATCATCACAAAGGGCACGGCCACGACAAAAATGAAAAATCCCAGCCCGATCAAGCCAAAGACCATATCTTCCGCGGTGAATTCATCCGTATAGGAGCTGTTCCCGCCGCCGGCGTCATTGTCCTCCGCCTGCCGGTCGGCCGAAAAGGCAAAGGCATCATTGGGATAAGCCACGGTAACGGTATAGCGCTCGCCCGCAGACAGGCTGGCGTTAAAGACCAGGTATCCGTCCTCCTGCTGGCACTCCGGCTGCCAGGCGCCGGCTTTGTCCGCGTTCCACCTGATGGTCAGGTCCTCCACTTCGATCCCGTCAAACCAGGCCGGCGTGTAGATAAAGGCAGTCTCTCCCTCCGCGAAGCGGCCGATCTGATACATGTGGTCCTGTACAAAGGAAAATTCGAAACTCGCCACCTCGTCCGCATAGTATTTGCGGTCCAGGTAAATGGCCAGTTTGGATCCGTTGTCTTCGATCCTGCTGATATTGCTGCTCAGCGCTTTGACGTCTGTGTGATTCTGATTGGGAACGCCGATATCCACCCACTCCAGGGGGCCGTATTCCTGGTCGTCCAGCACTCTCCAGTCTATGTGGTAGGTCATAAGGAGCGAAGCGTCCTCCTGCACGTCCACCGTGATCAGGAAATGCTCGATCTGATCGGTGGGTCCGTCTGCCTTTGCGGTCATCGCAAAGAGGGAGGAGAAGCTAAGGCAAAATATCACGAAAATGACCGTCATCAGCTTTGTGATCGATCTTTTGACATCTGTTCTCATCAGCAGTACCTCCTGAGGGGACATTCGCCGGTCAGCTGCGCAGAAAAGTCCCGGCGCTCCATACAGGTCCGGCTGTTCCAGATCCCGGACCATTCATCGGTGAGCATATTTCCCAGCGGCTGATCGGAGAGCCAGCTCTGGCAGGGCACCACGTTCCCGCCGGGGGTAATGGCCATGTTGGAAAGGCAGGCGCCGCAGGAAGGGGAAGGGATGTTCAGCTCCTCAAACACCTCTTCCTCCAGCCATCCGGGCGAAGTGAACGCGATCTCCATGCCGTTCTCGTGACAATACTTCACTGACGCCCGCAGGATCTGCTCCAGCTCTCCGCTCTGCAGCTGGAGTGCTTCCGACTCCGCTCCGAGGGCGCTTCCCGTCGTGATAAGACCGGAGCAGGTCACGTAGATGACGCCCATCCCATGCAGAAATTCCAGTGTCTTTACATAGTCCCGGTTGAGCGTGCACAGCGGTGTGTTGATGCTCACAGACAGGCCCTCGGCGAGCGCATTTTTGATCCCTGCCAGGGTCTCCTCATAATGCGCGCCCCCGACCAGGCGGTTGTGGACCGCCGGATCCTGTGCGTAAAAAGTGATCTGTACACTGTCCAGCTCTGCCTCGTGCAGGCGCTTGCAGTACTCCGGCGTCAGCCTGATCCCGTTGGTGTTGAGCCGGGAGATAAACCAGCGCGCGTGATGGATCAGCTCAAAGAGATCCTCCCGCATGGTGGGCTCGCCCCCTGTAAAAGTCACCTGCGGGATCTTGGCCTTGCGGCAGCGGTCCAGGATCTCTTTCCATTCCCCGGTCGTCAGCTCCTTCTCGTCGGAGAGGGTCTGGCCGGCGGCATAGCAGTGCACGCACTTCTGGTTGCAGTGCCAGCGGCCGTTCTTCGTCATGGCGCTGACCATCAGGTCCATGCGGTGCGGTGCCTCCATAAAGGGCGCGTAATCGCCGATGCTCATGTAATAGACGTCCGTCGTCACTTCCTCGCGGTAGGCGATCTGGCTGATCGTCGTGTAGATCGTCTCCATGTCCTCCCGGATCCGCTTCAGGGTATACAGGGGAAAGATATGACGGGTATTCTCGGCGGCGCGGTCCAGAATGCTCCGGATATCCGCCTCTCCGATCTCCCTGCCGTCGTAACGGTTCGTCTCCCGGATCATTTCCGCCAGGATCACCGCCCAGGTAAAATTGACCGGCAGGATATCGGTGCCGTTGATGATCGCAATGCTGGTATTAAAGGCGTCTTCCTCCTCCTTGGGCGGGATCAGATGGATGCGGATGACCCCGGGCCCGTCTGGGTTGAGCGTGGTGTGCAGAACTTCGCTGAATTCTTTTTCCATATACTTTCTCAGGTTGCGGACCGTCTTCGTTCCGCGGAGCAGAAAAGGTACTTTAGCCATTATGTCCTCCATTTCAGCTTTCTCTATTTTGATCCGTTGCGTGCGGGAGACTCCTGATCATTCTGCCGCAGGCTGCTTGTCGGAGATCCTCAGGAAGAAGAAGCCCAGCGCGAAGAACACGGCCAGAGAAGCCACCGCGATGTTGATGGTGCCGCCCGCGAGCTTGACCCACGCGATGACGGCGGAGCCCAAAAAGGACGCCCCTTTGGCGAAAATATCATAAATGCCGAAGTACTCGCCGGAGTTCTCCGCCGGGATGATCTTGGAGAAATAGCTCCGGGAGAGGGACTGGATGGAACCCTGGAAGCAGCCGACGCCGAAAGCAAGGATGCCGAAGTCCACCAGTGTCTTCAATGTCAGCGCATAGAGGCACACGCAGAAATAGCCCACGATGCAGGCGAGGATCAGCGGCACCGTATCAAACTTCTTGGAGAGCTGCGCAAAGACCAGCGATCCCACGAAGGCCACGACCTGTGTCGCCAGAAGGAAAACCACCTGCCCGACGGTGGGAAGCCCCAGGTCCGTCCCGATGTTAATGCAGTTGTCGATGATGGTGCCGACGCCGTCGATATAGAGGAAGAAGGCGATCAGGAAGTATAGGACTTTTTTGTCCTCTGTGGCGATCTTCTTCAGTGTCTTGAAAATCTGGCCGAAGACTGCGGCGACCTCTCCCTTTTCTCCCACCACGTAGTTCATCTGCCTGTAGTTTTTCAGAAGCGGCAGCGTGACCAGAAGCCACCAGAGCCCTGTCACGCCAAAGCCGATGATCTTGGCGGCCAGGGGCGAGATGAGCATCAGGTCCTCACTCAGGCCGCCGCCCAGAATGTAGGCGACCATCGCAATGATGAAGGGGATGCAGGATCCGATATAGCCCCAGGCATATCCGTAGGAGGACACCTGGTCCATCCGCTCTTCCGTCGTGATGTCATTGAGCATCGAGTCATAAATTGTCAGCGAGATGGAATAAAAGATCTTGGTAAGGACAAATATGACGATGAACATGACCCAGGTCGGCGCAAAACCGTTCAGGATACATCCCGCCACGCCCAGTGCGACCGCGGTCTGGAAGAAAAACTTCTTGCGGCCTTTATGATCCGCCAGCGCGCCGCAGACCGGTCCCAGTACCGCCACAATGATCGTCACGACCGAGATCGCGATGGAGTAATATGCCGTTGCCTGATCGCCCGTGATCTGTCCGGGCGCCTCGCCGATCGCAAGTGCTTTAAAGTAGATCGGGATCAGCGAACATGCGAGCATCGTGAAAGCGGAGTTGCCTACGTCGTACAGCACCCAGGCGCGTTCCTTTTTGGTCAGATTTTTGAACATGATTTCATCCCCCTATGACATCATTGTATCATCAAATGCCGCGTTTTTTCAGAAAATATGCGCCGCCGCTGCAAGCGCCCCGGCCGTCACCAGTTCGCAGCACTGGGTAAACCATCCCGACAGGTCGCCGGTCGTTCCCCCGAAGTGCCTGACGGCCATCCGGCGGTAGTATCCCAGCACTGCCAGCGCGCCGAGCACCGCGGCGATCCCGCCTCCTCTCCCGGTCCACAGGATCAGCCCTCCGGTCAGCAGGGACAGACATGCCATGGCCGCCGCGCTGCCTCCCACCGCCGGGTCCGTCTCCCCTCGGAGCATTCCGTCTTTTCTCGCCTTGGGAAACGTGAGCGCCGCCAGCGCACTCAGCGCGCGGGAAAAGGGAAACACGAGGCACATTGTCAGGATCTGTTCCTCACCTGCCTCCGACCAGATCCCCATCGACAGGGCAAAATAGACAATCCCCCCGATCA
>CACXGR010000048.1 GCA_902767235.1 uncultured Lachnospiraceae bacterium
ATTCATGGCAGAATGAAGCTTCTGAAACACCTTGAATATAAATGCGGGATACCGGCACTCGCCGGCATCCCGCATTTCAAAATCACTATAAAGGAATCGCATGATCAAGAATTCTTCTTAGTCATTTCCTTAGCCGCTTCTTTGGCCGATCTCACACTCATCACGTACATGACGGCGATCAGGATCACGAGGCCGATCAGCAGAGACAGGAAAAGGTTCTTGGTGAGGCCTGCCACAATATAGGTCAGGGCGGAGATCGCCGCGCAGGTCATGGCGTAAGGGAGCTGCGTGGAAACGTGGTTCAAGTGGTTGCACTGCGCGCCGGCTGACGACATGATCGTCGTATCGGAGATGGGCGAGCAGTGGTCGCCGCAGACAGCGCCGGCCATGCATGCCGACATCGAGATGATCATCAGCTGATAGTCTGTGTTCTGGAAGCAGGCGACGACGATCGGGATCAGGATGCCGAAGGTTCCCCAGCTGGTTCCTGTCGCGAAGGAGAGACCGACGGCGATCAGGAAGATGATAAAGGGAAGAAGCCCGGCAAAACCGGCCGCCTTATTCTGAATAATGTAGGCGACGAATTCTTTGGCGCCCAGACTGTCTGTCATGGCTTTGAGCGACCAGGCAAAGGTCAGGATCAGGATCGCGGGGACCATCTGCTTGAAGCCCTCAGGGATACACTCCATGATGGAGTTGAAGTTGAGGGACTTGCGGAACATATAGAAGAACATGGTGAGAACCATGGCGCAGAAAGAACCAAGCACCAGGCCCACGGAAGCATCCGAGTTGGCAAAAGACTCGATGAAGCTTGTTCCTCCGAAGAAGCCGCCGGTGTAGATCATGCCGATGACGCAGCCGATGACCAGAGAGATGATCGGGAAGAGCATGTCGATGACCTTGCCGTCTGCGCGGTTCTTGGAATTGTCGACGTTGGCGTAAGGGCGGTCTTCCGTTGTATAGAGATCGCCATACTGCAGAGCGTTGTACTCGTGCTTGTACATGGGGCCGTACTCTATTTTCATTATGACCATGAGGATCATCATGGCGATGGTGAAAAGAGCATAATAGTTATAAGGGATCGATTTGATGAAGAGACTGATGCCGTTTTCACCCTCAACAAAACCGGAGACCGCCGCCGCCCAGGAGGAGATCGGAGCGATGATGCAGACAGGAGCTGCCGTTGCGTCGATCAGATAGGCCAGCTTTGCGCGGGAGATTTTGTGCTTGTCCGTCACGGGGCGCATGACGCTGCCGACGGTGAGACAGTTGAAATAGTCGTCGATGAAAATCAGGCAGCCCAGGGCGATGGTGGCGAGCTGTGCACCTTCTCTGGAAGAGATTTTTTCGGAAGCCCAGTTGCCGAATGCGGCGCTTCCTCCGGTGCGGTTCATCAGCTGGACCATGATACCCAGGATAACAAGGAAGACCAGGATGCCCATATTGTAGGAGTCGGAGAGAACGGCGATGACGCCGTCATTAAAGATATGGTTCAGTGTTCCCTCGAAGCTGTACCCCGAATAGAGAAGCGCACCGCTGATGATACCGATGAACAGCGAGCTGTAAACTTCCTTGGTGATCAGTGCCAGCGCGATGGCAATGACCGGCGGTACAAGTGACCAGGCGGACTGCTGTACGGATTCCGCGTTCGTCACAAACGCCATAATGACGATCAGCGCGATGACGACACACATTGCGATCAGTGAAACTGAGATTTTGGATTCTTTCTTTTGCATGGCATTTCCCCTCTTGGTAGTTGTAAAAGTATACTTTAACATAGTAATACATCAAAGAATTACAGTCAAATAGTAAGGGGAATTTGCAGGCAAAAAATAGGGGCGCACGGCAGCGCAGGACGGCAGCGTTTTGACAAGGATAAGGCGGATATGTCAAAATAGCACTGCTATGACGAAGGGAAAGGCAGGCGAAGAGACAATGGATAAAAAGAAACTGACGCTGGAAGTGATCGAGCGCCTCAGGAAGGAGTACCCGGAAGCCAAGTGCACGCTGGACTATGAAAAAGCGTGGCAGCTTCTGGTCAGTGTGCGCCTGGCGGCCCAGTGCACCGACGCAAGGGTCGATCAGATCACGCCCAAGCTCTATGAGAAGTTCCCCTCGGTGGCGGCGCTGGCGGAGGCGTCTCCGGACCAGATCGAGGAGATCGTCAGGCCCTGCGGGCTGGGGCGGAGCAAGGCAAAGGATATCTCTGCCTGCATGAGAGTGCTGCATGAAAAGTACGGGGATAAGGTACCGGACACTTTCGAGGAGCTGCTCGCTCTTCCGGGAGTTGGCAGAAAGAGCGCCAATCTGATCATGGGCGACGTGTTCGGAAAGCCCGCGATCGTGACGGATACCCACTGCATCCGCCTGTGCAATCTGATCGGCCTGGTGGACGGCGTCAAAGAACCCGCCAAAGTAGAGCGGGAATTGTGGAAGATCGTGCCCCCTGAAGAAGGAAATGATCTCTGCCACCGCTTTGTACTCCACGGAAGGGCGGTGTGTGTGGCGAGGAGACCGCAGTGCGGGCAGTGCTGTCTGAGGGATCTGTGCCGGTACGCGCGCGATCATAAGCCTGAATGAGCGGATCGTATTGAGAACTTTGCCGCTCGCAGGCACAAACAGTGAAAAAGATTCATGATAAAAGTTATTTACATTCATTCAAAAGAGCGTATAATAACGAATGTTGGTGACTTTGTGTAAAAACAAGTTCATTTTAAACATGAAAATATTTCACTATTTGGAGAGCGGGAGATGAAAGAGACAGTTGAGATCAGATGGCATGGCAGAGGCGGACAGGGAGCCAAGACAGCGGCGCTCCTTCTGGCGGATGTGGCGTTCAAAACAGGATGCTTCGTACAGGGATTTCCGGAATACGGCCCGGAGCGCATGGGCGCGCCGATCACGGCCTTCAACCGGATCAGCGGGGACAGGATCCGCGTCCACTCCAATATCTATGATCC
>CACXGR010000049.1 GCA_902767235.1 uncultured Lachnospiraceae bacterium
ACAGCAGAGGATGAAGACTACAAAGGTGAAAAGCAGCGGTGAAGGATTGGATCCCAGTGCGCCGATCACCTTACCGGCGATCATCTCACCCGCGCCTGTGTCCTGCAGGGCCGATGCCAAAGAGAGCGTGCCGCCGAAGAGGAAGATGGTCTTGAGGTCAATCGACTTGAGCGCTTCTTTCTCAGAGATGACCCCTGTCAGGATCAGGAGAATGGCACCGACACATCCGGAGACACAGAGCTTGATGCCGATCTGGTCTTCAAATACCATTGCTGCCAGTGTCGCGATCAGGATGACCAGGGAGAGGGTCTTCTTCCACTGCGGTACCTTGGAGAAGTCTTTCTGATTATCAAATACCGAGTCACCGTCATCCGTCGTGTCGTGATTGGGCAAAAGCTTGAAACCGATGGTCGCGTAGAAAATGATGCCGCAGATCAGGATCGGAAGACCTACGATCGCGTATTCGAAGAAACCGAATTTTAATCCGAGGGGCTCAAGGGCCGACTGAGCGATCATGTTGCCCGGTGCGCCGATCAGGGAGAGGTTGCCGCCCATGGCCGCCGCAAATACGAGGGGCATCAGGAGTCTGGAGCGCTTGAAGCCGGACTTGGCTGCGATTCCGATCACGACCGGGATCAGGACTGCTGCCGTTCCTGTGTTGGAGAGAACACCGCTCATGAGACCAACGATCACCATGATCGCTACGATCAGGCTTCTCTCTGTTTTGGCAAATTTCGTGACGATGCCGCCGATCTCATTGGCCATGCCTGTCTCAAAGAAGGCGCCGCCGACGATGAACATGGCTACGAACAAAATGACGTTGGAATCGATGAAGCCCGCAAAGGCAGTCTTGACATCGAGAACGCCTGTGACACAGAGGCCGACGCAGACGATCATGGATGTGAGGCCGAGCGGTATCTTTTCCGTGACGAACATAACAATGGCAAAAGCCAGAAAAATCAATGTAATTGTGGCTGGACTCATTTTCTCTATCCTCCTAAATAAAGGGTTTTGCAGCTTCCAAAAGATTGATAATCCGGCCGGGATTTCTTTGTTCTGAATTCATTGTAGATGGTCTATAGAGAAAAGTAAATTTGCGTGTTTTTAGATATGTATAGTTAAAATTTATACTGTCAATGTGTTTTGTGCACCTTGTCTGGTGCAAACAAAATCCCAGGGAAATGCCGCCATTTCCCCGGGATCATTCATCTGACCAGCGGTTGTTTTTTGATATATTCTATAAATTTATTGGTGCGCTCCGGCACGAAGATTCCCTTCTTCCAAATGACGCCGAACTGGCTGGTGATCTCGGGCGTGATCGGAATCTGTACAAAGTCTCTGGGATTGGCCGGCAGAGCAGAATACAGAAATGCGCCGCAGGTGCCGCTCCGCAGGAAGTTGAGGATCGTGTACAGCTGGCTGGTATAGGCGATCACCCTGGGCTCCAGCCCCATAGTCCTGTAGCGGGCGCTTACCGTCTCATTTTGCACAGAGTCCGTGTTGAAGAGAACGAGCTGCTCATCCTTAAGCATGTCGAACGTCACTTCTTTTTCGCCCGCATACTTGTGATTGCGGCCGACGCAGTACACGTACTTGTCTTCCATCAGAACATGCGAATTGAACTGGTCGATATTGTAGAAGTCCATGTTGACCAGCGCGCAGTCCAGCTTCTCCTCCTGGACCAGGCTGCAGGCCTTCACGGAGCCATATTCGAAGAGCTGAACCGGCAGACCGGTCTTCTCCTGAAACTGATCCGTAAGTCTTGGAAAAAACACCGTGCTGACCAGCGGCGGAATCCCGATCCGGATCGGGGTCTCCTTTTCCCCGAGCGAGGAAAACTCCGAGACCATGGCCCGCGTCTCTTTTAATAGCGCCTCCGCCCTTTGATAGAACGCTTCCCCCTCCTTGGTGAGAGAAAGCCGGTTCTTCTCATGGTGAAACAGCCGGAGTTTCAATTCATTTTCCAGTTCCCGGATCGCGACTGAGATCGTAGGCTGCGTCACATATAATTCCTCTGCCGCGCGAGTGATACTGTGGAAGCGGCAGACAGCGCAAAAATATTCCAATTGATTGAGTTTCATGGCTTCCTCTTCCGTATGATGTTAATCCGTCTATTGTTTATATCAAGTATACAGTTTTATCCTCCTGCCACAACAAGTGACAGCAAATAAACGTGCAAAAAAAGATCACATGACCAGTTTGTCATGTGATCTTTTTTGTTTCTTTCCTTCCGATGGCTATGGATTACATCTCTCTCCACTGTCCGTTTTCAGAAGCAATCTCGGCGACCTTCACCGCGTCAGTGCCAAAGAAGGCGCCTTCCTTCACGACATACTTGCCGTCTTTGACGCGTTCACCCGCTCCCAATAGCACTGCAGCGCGCCATACAGGTTCGCGTCGTTTTGAAATTTGCAGGTGACGACCTCCGCTCTCGGAATCTGATACGGGCAGTCCGAGTAGAGTTGATTAAGGTGCCTTCTTATATATTCGATCAGAAGCGGCTGGGCGCTGATGCCGCCGCCAATGGCGATCCTCTCCGGATCAAGAACCGTCTGGAGATTGAATATCTGCACTGCAATCCTTCTTGTAAACCTGTTGAGACTCTCTATCGCCTCTTCTTCGCCGGCCTTCACCCCATTAAAGACCATCAGTCCGTCCACCTCGGATTGGTCAATGCCTTTCTTTTCAGCATATATCCTGCACAGGCGGGGTGTTCCGTTGCAGTTGCCCCAAACATTTTCATAAGATACCTTTCGCTCCGCGTGAGGTATGATATAGGACACTTCTCCCGCAGAA
>CACXGR010000050.1 GCA_902767235.1 uncultured Lachnospiraceae bacterium
ATTTGTGACAACGAGGCATGCAAAATGAGCGAGAATAACACGTTTGTTAAAGCCGAACCGGAAGCACAGCCCAACTGTGTAGTAGGGATCGGTGCATCGGCAGGAGGCCTGGAGGCACTGCAGCAGTTTCTGACATTTCTTCCCGGGGATACAGGGATGGCATTTGTCATCATCCAGCATCTCTCCCCGGACCACAAGAGCCTGTTGGCGGACATACTGAGCAAGAACACGACCATGCCGGTCGTGGAGGCAGAGGACGGGATGCGCGTAAAGCGCAATCACATCTACATGATCCCGCCAAAATACAATCTCGAGATCGTTTCAGATATCTTAAGACTCAGAGAGTACAATATCAAGAACATCAATCACCCCATCGACATCTTTTTCCGCTCCCTGGCGGCGGCTTACGAGAACCGCGCGGTCGCGGTCATTCTTTCCGGTACCGGGTCGGACGGCACCAGCGGTATCCGCTCGATCAAGGACCGCAACGGTCTGATCATCGTGCAGTCCCCGGAGAGCGCCAAGTTCGACGGAATGCCCAGGAATGCCATCGCGACGGGCCTTGTGGACCTGGTCCTGAACCCGGACAGCATCGCGAGGGAGATGCGGCATATCGCCGCCTCAGTGGTGGACGCCGGGAACAAGCTCCAGCTCAGCGACGGAGAGCTGATGGAGCAGGTGTTCTCCATCCTCCGCAATGTCACGAAGGTGAACTATACATATTATAAGCAGACGACGATCCTGCGCCGCGTCGAGAGGCGTATTGTGGTCACGCACAACCGGAACCTTCAGGAGTATGTCAAGTATCTGGAGAAGAATCCGGATGAGGCCAGGATTTTGGCCAAAGAAGTGCTGATCGGGGTGACCAGCTTCTTCCGTGACCCGGACTATTTTGAAGTGCTCAAGGACCGGGTGATCTACGATCTTGTGAAGAATGCGTCGCCGATGGAGCAGATCCGGGTCTGGGTGGCGGGATGCTCCACCGGTGAGGAGGCGTATTCTATCGCGATCCTGTTCGCGGAGGTGATGGAAGATCTGGGTGTGCGCAGGGATGTCAAGATCTTCGCCACGGATCTGGATGCAGATTCCATCGCGGCGGCCGGAAGGGGCATTTACGGCGACAATATCATCGAAGATGTGAACGTCTGGCGGCTGAGCCGCTTTTTCAGCAGAAAAGGGAATCATTACGTTGTGGGGCACGAGATCCGCAAGATGATCGTATTCGCGCAGCACAATGTCTTTCAGGATCCGCCGTTCGGAAAGCTTGACCTGATCAGCTGCCGCAACCTTCTGATCTATTTCCAGAATGTCCTGCAGAGGAATCTCTTTGCGATCTTCCACATGGCGCTCAACGACAAGGGATATCTGTTCCTTGGCCGGAGCGAATCCGTGATCGACTACGATGATGTTTTCAAGGTGGTCTGCGCCAATGAGAAGATCTTCATTCACAATGCCTCCGGGAAAGCGCCGTCCCATGAGCGGATCAGCTATTCCATGCAGGGACTGGAGAACGGGATGGGCCTGCCCGGCGCCATCCGCAATATACCGGAGCCGGATCTGTCCTTCGCCTCGACAGAACTGGACACACGGATCCTGGAGCTGCTCATGCCGCCCAGCGTCCTTGTGGATGAGAAAAACAGACTGGTCCATACCTACGGCGACTGCAGGGACTTTATCATCCTGCCGGTGGGCGCCGTCACGCTGGACATATTCAGCCTGGTGCGCCCGGAGCTTAAGATCGCAGTCTCCAAAGCGCTCAAGGAGTCCCGCGAGAGTCAGGAGCGGGTCGCTTACGGCGGGATCCCGGTCCAGATCGAAGACCGGAGCGAGATGATCTCCCTGGTGGGGCAGCCGATCCGGGACCGCCTGGGGTCAGATACGGGGATGACGGTCCTGGCCTTCATAAAGGACAAGGAGCAGGGGAGCGAGATCCCGATGGAGCGCTACCGCGTCGATACGGCGGCAGCAGAGAGGATCTCGGATCTGGAAAAAGAACTGCGCATGGCGCAGGACAGTCTCAAGAAAACGGTGACGGAGCTGGAGAGCGTCAATGCGGAGCTGCAGGCGGCCAACGAGGAACTCCTGACCGCCAATGAGGAACTGCAGAGCTCCAACGAAGAGCTGCAGAGTGTCAATGAAGAGCTCTACACGGTCAACTCCGAGTACCAGGCCAAGGTGAACGAGCTGGCTTCGCTCAATGATGACCTGGCCAATTTCCTGTCCACGACGCTGGTGGGCATCGTTATGGTGGACCGCAACCTTAACATACGCAAATATACGGAATATATCGCCACAGAATTCCACGTGGCCGATCAGGACGTGGGCCGATCCCTGCGCTATATCGCTTTCAATTTTGCCACGATCGATCTCATCGCGCTCAGCCGGCAGGTCCTTGACACGATGGAGCCCATCGAAAAGAACTGTGCGTCTGTGACCGGCAAGACCTACCTTGTGAGGATCGCTCCCTACAAGGAGACGCAGAAGCCCCATGACTATGATATCTCGGTCCCGGACGCCCGCATCAGGGAGGTCTCGGGAAAGAAGGACGATCGGGATCTGCATGGCCTTGTCATCACTTTTGTAGATACGACCAAACAGGTCAATGACCGCCAGCAGATCGAGGAGATGGCCAGGGCGCTCCGCGCCGCAGTCAAGTCGGGCCGGGAAAAGGAGACCTTCCTGTCTCATATGAGCCACGATATGCGCACACCCTTGACGGCGATCATCGGTCTCGTGCACCTGAGCCTGCAGGAGAAGGATCTCACGCCGCAGCTCAAAGACAACTTGGAGAAAGTACAGTCATCGGGCAGATATCTTCTGAGCCTGATCGACGAGGTCCTGGAGACGAGCCGGATCAATGCGGGGAAGATGGTCTCCGTGAGCACCGCGGTGAAGGAGACGCAGGTCATCGAGGAGGTGAATTCCATCATCGGACAGAAGGCCGCGGAGACCCATCTGCTCTTCAGGGCCAAGATCAAGGGATGCGACGACCGCTACGTCATGATGGATACGGAGCACGTGGAGAGGATCCTGATCAACCTTCTGAGCAATGCCCTGAAGTTTTCCAGACCGGACGGGACGGTGGATTTTGTCACCAGCGTGACCTACAAGGACGGAAAGGCGCGCCATGTATACACGATCACCGACAACGGGATCGGGATCAGCGAGGCTTTCCGGAAGAAGATGTTCCTTCCTTTCGAGCAGGAGAACCAGGAGACCGTCGCGCTCAGGGACGGTCAGGGGCTCGGCCTTTATATCTGCAAAAACCTGGTGGACCTGCTGCAGGGCACCATTACCTGCGAGAGTGTAAAGGGAAAAGGGACCATATTTACGGTCATACTGGAGTATGACCTGGCATCGGAGGAGCAGATCCGCCTGCAGAAGAGAAAGAAAAATACCTACGAGGACCGCGTGCTCTACGGCAAGAACGTACTGGTGGCGGAAGACAACAATATCAATGCGGAAGTGATCATGAAGATCCTGGAGACCCGCGGCGTCCACTCGGAACTGGCCAGGGACGGCCAGGAAGCGGTGGAGATGTTCCGCAGGAGCGGGCCTTACCACTACCAGGCGATCCTGATGGATCTGATGATGCCGCTGCTGGACGGCCGGGAGGCGGCCAGAGCGATCCGGGAAAGCGAAACGGAGGACGCCGGGTCGATCCCGATCATCGCCCTTACTGCGGATGCCTATGATGATCTGGAAGGGAAGTGCCTGGAAGCCGGGATGGACGGATATCTGAAAAAGCCGGTGGACACGGAGGAACTCTTCCGCGTATTGACAAGAGAATTTGACAAGCTGCAGTGACCTCTTTATCGTTTTTTTAGATTAGTTTTCGGATTTGTTTCTGTCATTTTGACAACAAAGTGATAGTATTACCTATTATTGATCCGGAAACAGAAATGTACGCCGGAGGAAGGAACGGTAAAAAGATGAACGAAGTGAAACAGCCCAAAAAGCAGTTGATCACATACGTGCTGCTCGTGATGACAGCACTGATCCTGCTCAACAGTCTGGTGATGCCGTCGCTTCAGAGAGCCCGGATCACGGAGACGGATTACAACACCTTCATCACGATGACGGAAAATGATCAGGTGCAGGAAGTGGAGATCTCCTCCTCTCAGATCGTTTTTTCAGATAAGGAAGGAAATGTGTACGCCACGGCGCCGGTGACGGATCTGGACCTGGCCAACCGCCTGCATCAGCACGGGGTCAAATTCGGCAGCGATATCGTGCAGCCCATGTCGCCCCTTCTGTCCTTCTTGCTCTCCTGGGTCCTGCCGATCGCTATATTCGCGGGCCTGGGCTACGCGCTCAACAAGCGGATGATCAATCAGGCAGGCGGCCCCAATTCCATGATGTTCGGAATGGGCAAGAGCAACGCAAAGATCTATGTAAAGTCCACGGAGGGGATCAAGTTTTCTGACGTGGCGGGCGAGGAGGAAGCCAAAGAGAACCTCCAGGAGATCGTCGAGTATCTGCACAACCCCGGCAAATACAGGGAGATCGGAGCGACGATGCCCAAGGGCATCCTTCTCGTAGGCCCTCCCGGAACCGGTAAGACCATGCTGGCCAAGGCTGTGGCCGGCGAGTCCAATGTGCCCTTCTTCTCCATGTCCGGTTCGGAATTTGTGGAGATGTTCGTGGGCATGGGCGCCTCCAAGGTCCGAGACCTGTTCAAGCAGGCCAAGGAGAAGGCTCCCTGCATCGTGTTCATAGACGAGATCGACGCCATTGGCAAGAAGCGCGACGGCTCTGCGCTTGGCGGAAATGATGAGAGAGAGCAGACGCTCAATCAGCTGCTCACGGAGATGGACGGCTTTGAAGAGAATATCGGCGTTGTCATCCTGGCGGCCACAAACCGCCCCGAAGCGCTGGATCCTGCTCTGACAAGACCGGGCCGGTTTGACCGCCGCGTGCCTGTCGAACTGCCGGATCTCAAGGGCAGGGAGGACATTCTCAAGGTCCACGCCAAGAAGATCAAGTACGGCCAGGACGTCGATTTTAACAAAATAGCGAGAATGGCGGCAGGCGCCTCCGGCGCGGAGCTGGCCAACATCGTCAACGAAGCGGCGCTGCGGGCCGTGCGCGACGGAAGAAGATTTGCCACGGAGGCGGACTTCGAGGAGAGCATCGAAGTCGTGATCGCGGGATATCAGAAGAAGAACGCTATTTTGACCGACAAGGAGAAGCTGATCGTGTCCTATCATGAGATCGGACACGCACTGGTGGCGGCTATGCAGACGCAAAGCGCGCCGGTACAGAAGATCACCATCATTCCCCGCACATCGGGAGCGCTCGGCTACACCATGCAGGTGGAGGAAGAGGGCAACCATTACCTCATGAGCAAGGAGGAGATGGAGAACAAGATCGCGACGCTCTGCGGCGGCCGCGCGGCGGAGGAAGTGGAGTTTGGCAGCGTGACGACGGGCGCGTCCAACGACATCGAGCAGGCCACAAGGCTCGCCCGGGCGATGATCACGCGCTACGGCATGAGCGACGAATTCGACATGGTGGCTATGGAGACCCTGACCAACCAGTACCTGGGCGGAGATACGTCTCTTGCCTGCTCGGCGGAGACGCAGGCGCTGATCGACAAGAAAGTCGTGGAGCTGGTCCGCGGCCAGCACCGGAAGGCGCTGCAGATCCTGCAGGATAACAAGCAGAAGATGGATGAGCTGGCGGAGTACCTGTACTTCCGCGAGACCATCACGGGCGAAGAGTTCATGACGATCCTCACCCGCAAGCCGATCCCGAAGGAGATCCCGATGAGCGGATCGATCCACGGGGAAGACACGGACTATGTCAGTGACGAGGAGGATACGGCCTTTACGGCGGAAGCGGAGGCTGCGGTCGCGGCGGAAGCGGCTGCGGAAGAAGAAACGGTTTCAGATGCAGCGGATTCTGAGGAAACGGTTTCAGACGCAGCGGATCCTGAGGCGGCTTCCTTGATTTAAGGAGGCCTTTTCGGTAAACTGTATGAAGAAGTCTGTTATTGCAATATAGGAGGTTTTTTCAAAATGCTTGAATTTAAATATGACACACAGCTTCTGATCGACGGAGACGATCTGGATGAAGATGAGGTCTATGACTATTTTGTCGAACATTTCAAGGGAGACTGCCTGCTGGCGGTCGGCGGAGACGGGGATCCGATCAAGATCCACTTCCACACCAATGAGCCCTGGCTGGTACTCGAGTACTGCGCTTCCATCGGAGAGATCTACGACATCGTCGTGGAAGACATGGACAGGCAGAGCAGAGGGCTGAAGGGCTGAAGAGAGAATCGGGAAAAGAGCTGCCTTGCGGCAGCTCTTTTTTGCGTTCGCGTGAAAAGCGGGCGGGCGCTATTTTGCCGGGCGCGCTCTTCGAATCCTGTCATTTTCGATCCACTCATCCAGCGTCAGCGGTGTGTAGTCCGAGTACATACAGAAGCAGTTGATCATCTGGCAGGGCAGCTCATATTCCGTGCCGTCCCTCAGCCGGCGGATCTGCTGCCGCGCCAGTTCCTGACTCTTCTGTATCAGCGCTTCGTCCCAGGTGTTGTGGACATGGCCGTAGAGCATGTAGGTGCGGAAGCCGCCGCTGTCATCTCTCAGATATTGACCGTTGTAGCAGAGGATCGGATAGTGGCAGAGGACCACTTTTCTCTTGTTGTCATTGAGCTCCGCATAGGGCCGGATCCACTTGAAGCGGGCGGCATTGTAGCCTTTCTTGCGGCCGAAGGCGTCATGGTTTCCCTCGATGAGATAGAGAAAGCCGTTGAGCTGCTCCAGAACGCGGTTGGTCTCCTCCGCCTTGCCGACAGAGAAGTCCCCCAGGATGACGACTTCGTCGTTCCAACGGACTTTATTGTTCCACTGATCGATCATATAGGCGTTCATTTCTTCTGCGGACGCAAAGCCGCGGCAGTCCATCTGATAGTTGAGACTGTTATGGAAAAAGTGGCAGTCAGCGATATAGTAGCGCAAGATCATGGCCTCCGATCAAGAAGATTGATGAATGGATTGTACCATATCTGAGAGGGGAGCGGCGATAACACCGAAAATGGATGATCAGAGGTCTGCCGTGGAACTTTCTTATTAATTTGGACAGCTGTGCCCAAATGTACCGGTTTATAC
>CACXGR010000051.1 GCA_902767235.1 uncultured Lachnospiraceae bacterium
GGGTAATGGGACTCGAACCCACGGTCTCCAGAACCACAATCTGGCGCGTTAGCCAACTACGCCATACCCACCATGCAAAATATAAACATCCGGATGATCCGGACAGTATGCCCGAAGGGACTCGAACCCCCGACACCCGGCTTAGAAGGCCGGTGCTCTATCCAGCTGAGCTACGGACACATACTCACAGCAGGACTCTGCAACCTGCCTGCGACTTCCAAAGGGCAATCGCGAAAGCGGGTGATGGGAATCGAACCCACGTATCTAGCTTGGAAGGCTAGTGTTCTACCATTGAACTACACCCGCATGGAATGAAGGATATATAGATAATGTTCGCATGTGAATCGGGGTGACAGGATTCGAACCTGCGACCTCCTGGTCCCAAACCAGGCGCTCTAGCCAAGCTGAGCCACACCCCGGAACCACCTCAAATGCAAGAATTATTATATGATACCCCTCGAGATATGTCAACAACAAATATAAGTAATTTCTTTTGCGAATTTCTCAAGCGAATAACTTGAGCGTTACCGTACACATCTCCTCCTTCCGCCTTGGATCAGGGAGCCGGGACCAGCCCGCGCAGAGTTTTCCCCTGATTTCGTAAGTGCGAAATCTTTTCGGGGGCAGGCATCCGGCATCCCATAAAGATGCGATCAGAAATGACGAAAAATAAAAAAACAAAGAATCGGGAGGCAAAACCGCACTTTATTCTTTTTGACACCGGCAGGCATCGCGCCGTTTTTCGCACAGAAGCTTATCTGTTTCGCAGGCGAACTTTCCCATCTCACCCTCCGGCATTCGCATTTTCCTTTTCAGCGGCTCATCTCAGGGATGTTTACCCGGTGGCGGGGATAAATCTGACGCTGCTGCCCTCTACCAGCGTCCCCGCCAGATATACCGTCTCCTTCAGGTCGCCGGCCGGCCCCGATGCGATGCGGATCAGTTCCCTGAGCGCTTCGCGCCCCAGTCTCAGCGGACTGTTCGTCACATGGGCGATCTCGAGCCCCTTAGGCCTCTCTTTTTCCCCTTTGAATGCTGCCACCGAGAGATCCTCCGGAATTCTGTATTTTGACCCGTCTGATTCGATCCACTGCTCTGCGTGGCTGACCGTGTCGAAGATCACACAGCTCTCTGCGATCTTTTCCGAACCTGACAGCACGCGAAATTCGCCCATATTCTGCTCTATTGCCGCCTCCATGAGATAGTGCGCCGCTCTTCTGGAAAAAAGCGAAGAATCGCCGTAATACGCGGCGCTGGTGTGCCCGGACCAGGTCAGATATTCCATCAGGATCCTCGCATTCTTCTTCTCGTCACTCCTGACTGTGCTGCACACGTGAAGGTCGCTCTCAACGGCCATGACAGGATAATCGCTGGACAAAAGCTTCATCAGCTCGCCGGACAACAGATAATCCTCGTCGCAGAGCAGGCAGATCCCGTCCGGAGACCGCCGGACGACTCTCCCCAGACAGCTCATGCGGCTCACACTGTTTTTGCCCGGCATCAGCAGCAGGTCGTACCCGGTCTCTTCCGCTTCCAGGATCATACCCAGCATGATCTGCCGGTAGTATTCCCTCCGGAACATCTCGTCAGGATATACCATCAAAACACTGAACATCCCGCTCTTTTTCCTGATCGTCTTCTTGTTCCCGCCCTTTGCGTGGTAGTCCAGTTCCCTGGCAGTCTGTTTGATGCGCTCCCGCGTCTGAGGACTGATGTCCGAATACCCGTCGCGAAGCGCTTTACTTGCTGTGGAAATGGAAACGCCGCAGATCTCTGAGATATCTTTCAATAATGCCATACTTATAACCCCTTTCCCGGTATGAATCATCCTTCAGCCCCCTCCTGCGCCTCTGCGGCACAGGGGAGGACCGGCGACTGTTGCGGTTCACATTCTATTAATCACAGAGCGGCGGGCAAAATCAATTCGCAATTCTTCCGGATAAATTGCATATTAAATCTTTTTCGAGATCGCGAAAAATATTAAGCACAAAAAAAGGGCCTGTTCTCCTGTTTTCCTCTGACCCCCTCAAATTCTGCGAATTTCAAATTTCTTTCTTGACAAAATCCTCCTCTTTACATATAATCATCTTGTTGTGTACGTGTAGCTCAGCTGGATAGAGCGTTTGGCTACGGACCAAAAGGTCGCGAGTTCGAATCTTGTCACGTACATAGAAAAGGCTGTCGGACCGGAAAGTGATTTCCTGATCCGACAGCCTTTTATTTTCTTTATTCAGATTCTCTCAAACAGCGCGGCGATCGACCTTTCATATGGCTCACGGAGTATGCCGTACTCCGTTATGATCCCGGAGATCAGGTCATGATCCGTGACGTCAAACGCGGGATTATAGACCTTTACTCCCGAAGGCGCCATGGGCGAGGAATACCACATCTTCGTCACCTCCTCCGCCTTCCTCTGCTCGATCACGATCCCGTCCCCTGTGGGGACAGAAATGTCGATCGTCGAGGTTGGCGCGCAGACGTAAAACGGGATACCATATCTTGCCGCAACGATCGCCACAACGCTCGTTCCGATCTTGTTGGCCGCATCACCGTTGGCTGCCACCCTGTCGCAGCCCACCAGGATCGCCTGGATCTGCCCGCTCTTCATCAGAGAGGCGCACATATTGTCGCACTCGAGCGTGCAGTCTACCCCCGCCGACGTCAGTTCAAAGGCTGTCAGCCTTGCTCCCTGCAGCAAAGGTCTTGTCTCATCGCAGAACACACGGAAATTGTACCCTCTCTCCTGTCCCAGATAGATCGGCGCCGTGGCTGTGCCGTAACGGATCGTAGCCAGCTGTCCCGCATTGCAGTGGGTCAAAATACCATCGCCCGGCTTAAGGACAGTAAGCCCATACTCCCCGATCTTCCTGCACACTTCGACGTCCTCATCGCGGATCGCGCAGGCCTCGGCGCGCAGCCTGCCAAGAACATCGGCGGTCGTCATATTTCCATCCTTCGGGCAGGAGTCTAGCGCTCTCTCCATTCTCTTCAGTGCCCAGGACAGGTTCACTGCCGTTGGCCTGGATGAATTCAGATATTCCGAGTACTTCTCAAACGCCTCCCGGAAGCGTCTCTCATTTTCTCCCGCATAGGCTCCGGCGGATGAATGGGATGACACAAACCCTTTCATGAGGATATACATACCCATCGCAGCTGTCACGCCGATCGCAGGCGCACCGCGCACCTTCAGCTGACAGATCGCATCCCATATCTCTTCGGCTGTTTTAAGTCTGATGATCTCAATGCTTCCGGGAAGCTTTGTCTGGTCGATGATCTGCAGTGCATCCTGGTCATCGAGAAGTTCTACTGAATCATGATCATTTATTGATGGCATAATGGTCCTCATTAAAGTGAGCCGTATGGACATAACGTCCATACGGCTCACGGTCATTCAATGCAGCTCATACAGAAGGCATCAGGCTTTGAGCTTCTTGATCTCCTCTGTCAGAGCGGGAACTACTTCATACAGATCACCGACAATGCCGTAATCTGCAATGGTGAAGATAGTTGCATCCTCATCCTTGTTGATGGCAACGATGCAGTCAGAGCTGCTCATGCCGGCCACGTGCTGGATTGCACCGGAGATACCGCATGCAACATACAGCTTCGGTCCGACTGTCTTGCCGGTCTGACCGACCTGGTGTGCGTGGGAGATCCAGCCGCTGTCAACTGCTGCACGGGATGCACCGACAACGCCGCCAACCAGATCTGCAAGGGGCTTCAGAGTGGTGTTGAATCCCTCAGGGCCGCCCATTCCACGTCCGCCGGAGATGATGATATCAGCGCCTTCCAGATCGACGACATCGCCTGCTGCCTCTTTGATCGTCTCGATCAGAGTGGTACGGATGTCCTCGGGAGCTACGTGGAAGTCTTCCTTGATCACTTCTGCCTTGTTCTCGCCAGCCTCAGGCTTCTTGAAAACGCCGGGACGGACTGTGCCGCACTGCGGACGATGATCAGGGCACATGATGGTAGCCATCAGGTTGCCGCCGAATGCAGGACGTGTCCAGGCGACATTTCCTGTCTCCTCATCGATGTCAAGGCTTGTGCAGTCTGCGGTCAGACCGGTCTTGATCCTGGAGGAGAAACGAGGGCCGAGGTCACGGCCGTTAGGTGTAGCACCGATCATCAGTGTGGTCGGGCCATACTTCTTTACCAGATACTCCAGTGCATTTACATATGCATCTGTTGTATAGAACCCAAACTCAGGTCCTTCCACTACGATAACCTGATCTGCACCGTAGATGCCTGCCTGCTCGACAGATTCTGCTACGTTGTTGCCGATGACAACTGCAACGAGCTTGCCGCCCTGCTTGTCAGCCATCCCTCTGCCGGGATTAAGGAGCTCCAGGCCGACTTTCTTCGGGGAGCCGTCTTCGTTTGTCTCAACTAAAACCCAAAGGTCTTTTGTTTTTGCTTCCATCGTTATCCCTCCTGTCAGATAATGTTGTTATCGACCAGAATCTTCGCGAGTTTGGCTGCGGACTCTGCGCCGGTCTCTTCCTTAATCACCATTCCGCCTGACTTAACAGGAGGAGTGAAGGACTTCTTAACATGAGTGGGGGAACCAGCCAGGCCGTACATAGCTTTATCCATCTCAGGATTGAAGTCATCGCCCAAAGTCTCAAACTTAGCTCTGTTAGCAGCCAGTTTGCGCTTGATCGTGGGATATCTGGGATCGAAAGAAGGCTTTGTGAAAGTAACAAGGCAAGGGAACTTAACGCCAATGATCTGAACGCCGTCCTCAGCTTCCTTCCGGACTTTCAGGGTGTCGCCGTCAACTTCACACTCAAGTCCATATGTAACCTGGGGAAGTCCCAGCCACTCAGCGATCTCAGGACCGACCTGCGCTGTGTCACCATCAATAGCCTGCTTGCCGCAGAAGATCGCATCGAATTTGCCTTCGGTCTCTTCGATCTTCTTGATAGCATTGTAGATGATGTAGGAAGTAGCGAGCGTATCAGAACCGCCGAATGTACGGCCGGATACAAGATAGCCCTTGTCCGCTGCGATCGCGACGCACTCCTTCAGAACTGCGACAGCCTGCGGCGGTCCCATTGTTACAACGACGATCTTTGTCTTGGGATCTTTGTCCTTAATGCGGGCAGCTGCCTCAAGAGCATAGCCGTCAAAAGGATTCAGAATAGCCGGGACACCCTCACGAATCA
>CACXGR010000052.1 GCA_902767235.1 uncultured Lachnospiraceae bacterium
AATGACCAAATTTGCGGCATTCGTAGGCATGATGAACAAGTACTCCGATCCCGCTCTGCTCGTGGACGGAACTTATGACAACCAGGTCGCAGGCTTCGCAGCAGGCAAGTATGCGTTCGTTACCCAGGGTAACTGGATCAACGGCGCCGTTACCAGCAGCCCGGATTACACAGGATGGGAAATGGGCTTTGCTCCCTACGCATTCGAGGATGGCATTGACACCATCATCGCAGGCCCGCCGAGCTACTGGACTGTTTACAGCGAAGGCAAAGTAGACGATGCGAAGGCATTCCTTCAGTGGGTTTCCGAGGACAGCGCACAGGACATCCTGGTCAACCAGGCCAACCTGATCAGCCCCTTCAATGACTGCAAGTACACGGCAGCGGATCCTTTCGCAGCAAGCATCATGAGCTACATGTCCGCCGGCAAGACTTCCGGATGGCACACAATGCTCAAGAAAGACGGTCTTCAGAACGTAACCTGCCAGGTATTTGCAGATTTCGCAAAGGGCACTCTGGATGAGGCCGGCTTCGTAGACACGATGGAGCAGGTTATCTCCAGCTACTACAACCAGTAATTAGCAGCTGACAACAACGGCAGTAGCTGACTGTAAAAGCTTTTCAGCTGTCCGAATGAATGAAAGAGAGGGCAGATGTGACAACGTCTGCCCTCTTTTATATCAGACAATCTGTACACGAGGGGGTAAATTTCATGAATGAAGCTTCCGGAAGCAAGAAGCTGCTCTCCCTGATCTGCCTGATCGGCGGTGCGATCCTTCTGGTCGCGGCGCTGGCGCTCGATTTTATGGGCACGAAGGCAAGCTACAGGGGCGCATTTCTTGTCATTGGTATAATCGGTGTTATTGTGGGAATGTATATTTTCCCCACACTCAAATATCACAGGACACTGGTGTATGTCGTATTTTTGTTCCCGCTTTTATTTGCGTTTGTTGTGACGGTCATCATTCCCTTGTTCCTGGGACTGTTCTACTCCTTTACGAACTGGAACGGAATCCGTTACACTGAGTTTGTGGGATTTGCGAACTACGCGAGAATGTTCAAACAGACCAGCTTCCTGTGGTCCATCCTGCTCACGACGCTTTTCGTCGTGTTCAACATGATCCTGGTCAATCTTGTCGCCTTCCTGCTGGCGCTTTTGTGCACCTCCAAGCTGAAGGGAATGGGATTCTTCAGAGCGGCCTACTTCCTGCCCAACCTGATCGGCGGTATCGTCCTTGGTTATATCTGGCAGTTCATTTTCAGTAATGTTGTCACGCAGATATTTAAGGGCATGAAATACTCCATGCTCGCCGAGACGAAGACGGCTTTCATTGCCATCATCATCGTGTATGTATGGCAGTACGCGGGCTACATCATGCTGATCTACATCACCGGTCTCAACACAGTTCCGGGCGATGTTCTGGAAGCGGCGAATATCGACGGCGCCACTGCGCTGCAGACGCTGTTCCAGATCAAAATACCGATGATCGCTCCGACGATCACGATCTGCACGTTCCTGACACTGACATCCGCTTTCAAACAGTTCGATGTCAACCTGTCATTGACAAACGGCACCGGTTCCGTGCAGTTCTTGGGCGACTACCTGACGAACGGCACACAGATGCTGGCACTGAATATCTACAACACGGCGGTGGTACAGAACGAGTATGCTTTCGGCCAGGCCAAGGCGTTCCTCTTCTTCGTCATCCTCGCCTGCGTATCGATCCTGCAGGTGCGTATTTCCAACAGTAAGGAGGTAGAGCTGTAATGAATAGAAAAGAACCTACTTCCAGAGTTGTCATCAAATTTGTGATCGCGATCATTATCGCCATTTATATCCTGTTTCCTTTTGCACTGGTGGTCATCAACTCCTGCAAGGCTACAGCAGATATTACATCAAACCCGATCGGATTTAACGGAGTCAGCATTGGCCAGCTGATCAGCAACCTGAACGATGTTGTCAACAACCCCAACTTCCTGTTCTGGCACGCATTCGGCTACTCCGTGCTCATTACGATCGTTTCCCTGATCCTTCTGGCTGTATTCGGCGCCATGACTGCATGGGTCATCTGCCGCAATAAGACCAAATGGGCGACTGTGATCTACTTTACGTTCATTGCATCCATGATCATTCCTTTCCAGGTCGTCATGCTGCCTCTGATCTCCACATTCCGTGATGTGGGTAAGTTTATCGGAATCCCCATGCTGCAGTCTGTTCCCGGTATCGTATTTGCTTATCTGGGATTCGGCGGCGCCATGACCGTTTTCATTCTGACCGGTTTCATTAAGGGTATCCCTTATGATCTGGAAGAAGCGGCTTCCATCGACGGATGCCGTCCCGAGCAGGTGTTCTTCAAGGTTATCTTCCCGCTGCTCACACCTGTCATCACAACGGTTACGATCCTGAACGGCATGTGGATCTGGAACGACTACCTTCTGCCTTCCATGATGCTGGGACAGAACGGTGCCGTTAAGACACTGCCCGTTGCAGTCCAGGCCTTCGTCGGTTCCTATGTCAAGCAGTGGAATCTGATCCTGACCGCAGCGTTCCTTGCAATCATCCCTATGGTAGTTCTGTTCCTGTTCGCACAGAAACAGATCATGAACGGAATGATCGAAGGTGCTGTCAAGGGCTGATGCCTGACAAGGCAAGGTATCAAAATGTCTGAAAGAGGCTGCGCCTTTTGCGGGTGCAGCCTTTTATTTGCAGTATAATCAGGTAAAGAATATGAGGAATCTGTTAGATCAGGAAGGACCGGTGATGCGTGCGCTCACGGATTTGAGCACACTGGTAATTCTGAATATTTTGACACTTCTGTTCTGTATCCCGGTGGTGACAGCGGGCGCATCGCTGGCAGCCATGCATTATGTGATCATTGAGATGATCGAGGAGCGGGGCGACAGGGTCCTGCCGGAGTTTTGGAAGCGCTTTAGGGAGAATCTGAGGAATGCGACGCCCATATGGCTGATCCTGCTCGCGGCGGCGCTGTTTCTGTACGCGGATTATCGGATCATTGACAGCGGGGTGGCGGGGCTTCCGAGCTGGATGCTGATCCCGATTTATGTCGGTGCTTTTGTGGCACTATCTATATATGTCTATGTGATCCCGCTGACAGCCCGGTTCGTCTACTCGACAGGGGCGGCTTTCAGGAATGCTGCCATCCTGGCAGTGGCGTATTTCCCCAGAACCATATTGATGGTGGCGGTGACAGTAGTGATCCCGTACTTACTTTTTAATGTGACGAGACTTCTGCCCCTCTTTTTCATCTTGGGGTTTTCCTTTCCGGCTTATCTGTGTGCGCTCATTTACACGCCGATCTTCAACAAGATGATCGGAAAGACTGAGGAAGAGGAAAGACCCTGGGTAATCGACGAAGATGACACAGAAGGGAAGCAGGAATAAACAGGCAACTGACATTGGATAAGGAGGAGATATGCGTACAAGCGGAATTCTGTTTCCGGTTTTCAGCCTGCCCGGCAAATACGGGATCGGCTGTTTTTCGGAGGAAGCGTATAAGTTTGTAGATTTTCTGAAGGAAGCAAGGCAGACCTACTGGCAGATCCTGCCGCTTGGACCTACCGGATACGGGGATTCGCCGTATCAGTCTTTTTCGACTTTCGCGGGAAATCCGTATCTGATCAGCCTCGAGGACCTTATTTCCCAAGGGCTTCTCATGCAGGAGGAGTGCAATGCGGTGGATTTCGGTGACGGAAAAGAAGTGGATTACGGCAAGCTCTACACCGGACGCCGGGAGCTCCTTAGGAAAGCCTATGAGAGGAGCGGCTTCAGAGACAGAGATGCGTTTGCGGATTTTGAGCGGGACAATGCCTTCTGGCTGAAGGACTACGCGCTCTTCATGGCCGTAAAAGATGCGCATGGCGGCGCCGGCATCACAGACTGGGAGCCCGCCATCCGAGACTACGAGCCCGAGGCTGTGCAGGCGTGGACAGAGAAGTTGCAGGACGAGATCGGATTCTATGAGTACCAGCAGTTTGAATTTGACAGACAGTGGAAAAAACTCAAAGCATACGCCGCCGAACAAGGGATCTCGATCATCGGCGATATCCCGATCTATGTCTCGGCGGACAGCTCGGACTTCTGGGCCCACAGGGAGCTCTTCCAGCTGGATGAACGGGGACGGATCCGCATGATCGCGGGCGTGCCTCCGGACGGATTCTCCGCGACAGGGCAGGTCTGGGGCAACCCCCTCTATAACTGGGCCAGGCATAAAGAGACCGGGTATGACTGGTGGATCCGCCGGATCGCCAAGTGCAAAGAGCTCTACGACGTCATCCGGATCGACCATTTCCGCGGTTTTGATGAGTATTTTGCCATCCCGGCGGAGGCGGAGACTGCAGCGGCGGGCCGCTGGGAGAAAGGACCCGGCACGGACCTGTTCGAGGCGATCGAGGCCGCTTTGGGCAAGACGCCCATTATCGCGGAAGACCTGGGCTATGTGACCGATACGGTGCGCCAGCTCGTTCGCGACACGGGATTTCCCAACATGAAGGTGCTGGAGTTCGCCTTTGACTCCAGAGATTCCACGGGCGCCATGGAGTATCTTCCTTACCGCTACGATCACAACTGCGTGGTCTACACGGGGACCCACGACAACGAGACGCTCCGGGGCTGGATCGACAGCATCCTGCCGGTCGAGCGGCAGCAGGTCTGCGAATATCTGGACGTGCGCACCAAGGACCCGCAGGAGATCGTCGAGAAGATGATCATCGCGGCTTTCTCCTCCGTGGCGGACACATGCATCATCCCGCTGCAGGATTATCTGGGACTGGACAACAGCGCGCGGATCAACCAGCCCTCCACCAACGGCACAAACTGGAAGTGGAGAGTGAAGAAAGAGGATCTGAGCGGAAGGCTGGCCGCCAGGATCGCCAGCCTGACGGCATTATACGGAAGAACGGATTGAACAAGGGGAGGAAAAGAGAGTATGAAGAAGACCTGGTGGAAAGAAAGTGTTATTTATCAGATCTATCCCCGTTCTTTCGCGGACAGCAACGGCGACGGCATCGGCGACCTGAACGGTATCACCTCCAAGCTGGACTACCTCAAAGACCTGGGCATCGACGTCATCTGGCTCTCCCCCGTCTACAAGTCGCCCAACGACGATAACGGCTATGACATCAGCGACTACGAGGCGATCATGGACGAGTTCGGCACGATGGAGGATTTTGACCGCCTGCTTTCGGAGGCCCACGCCCGCGGGATCAAAATAGTGATGGACCTCGTCGTAAACCACACATCCGATGAGCACAAGTGGTTTGTGGAGAGCCGCGCTTCCAAGGACAACCCCAAGAGGGATTACTACATCTGGCGGGAAGGCAGAGACGGCAAAGAGCCCAATAACTGGGGCTCCTGGTTCTCAGGCTCTGCCTGGCAATACGACAAGGCGACGGATATGTATTACCTGCATCTGTTTTCCCCCAAGCAGCCCGATCTCAACTGGGACAATCCTGTGGTCAGAAAGGAAGTCTTCGACATGATGACGCGCTGGTGCGAAAAGGGCATTGACGGGTTCAGGATGGACGTCATCAGCCTGATCTCCAAGCCTGAGGGACTGCCGGACGCGCCGCTCATGAACGAGCTCTACGGCGACTGCGGATGCACGGCCAATGGTCCCCATGTGCACGAGTATCTGCAGGAGATGAACCGGGAGGTCCTCTCCAAATATGATATCATGACGGTCGGCGAGACGGCGTGCGTGACGCTGGAGGAAGCAAAAAAATATGCAAACAGTGAGGGAACAGAGCTGAACATGGTCTTCCAGTTTGAGCACGTCGGTCTGGACGGCGATGCGGAGTTTAAGTGGTCCACCAGAAAGATGCCCCTGGTCCCCCTCAAGGAGAACCTGACCAAGTGGCAGAAGGGACTGGACGGAGTCGCCTGGAACAGCTTGTTCTTCTGCAACCATGATCAGCCGCGCGTGATCAACCGCCTGGGAGACCCCTCCGACGAGTACCGCGAGGTCTCCGCCAAATGTATCGCCACCTGCCTCCACATGATGCAGGGGACGCCTTACGTATATCAGGGCGAAGAGCTGGGCATGACCAACTATCCCTTCCGCTCCGTCAAGGACTTCAACGACCTGGAGTCCATCAACGCCTACTATGAGCTGACGGAAAAGATGGGCTGGAAGCCGAGCGAGATCTTCCCCAAGATCGCGAACAAGAGCCGCGATAACGCGCGCACACCCATGCAGTGGGACGACTCTCCCAACGCGGGCTTCACCACGGGCAGGCCCTGGCTGGCAGTGAACCCCAATTACACGAAGATCAACGCCGCCGAGCAGGTCATGCGGGAGGATTCCGTCTTCAGCTACTACAAAAAGCTCATCGAGCTGCGCCACAATTATGACATCATCGTCTACGGGCACTACGAGCTGCTTCTCGCGGAGGATCCGGAGCTCTATGTCTACACCAGAGAGCTGGACGGCAAAAAGCTCCTGGTCGTCTGCAACTTCTCCGACCACGAGAGAGAATTCATGCCGGACGAGGAATTCAGGGACGGAAAGGTGCTGATCCGGAATCTGGACAACAACAATATTCTGGACGGGATACTGGAGCCCTATGAGGCGTATGTGCTGTATACAGGGTGAGCATCCTGATCACCGGTTTGCGGCGGATGAGACCCCCGGCAGCATGCACATGCGCCGGGGGTCATTTTTACTTGCCGCCGCCTCCTGTTTCGTATATATGGTATAATATAGTATTCGGAAACCGGCCCATAGGACAAGGAGGACCATCAGCTGTGAAGTGGTTTCAGCGCTTTTATCTGGATAAAGAGAAGGACATCATCGTGGACCTGTACAAAGAGGCGCAGAATGAGCCCGGCTGTCCGGCCGTCATGTACTTCGTCCTCTCCACGCCCAACCACGGCACCGGAAATCTGATCCGGAACCTGGCGGCGCTCTGCCGGCTGCCTCTCTCGGAGGGAAAGAACGGCCTTCTGGTGATCCGGGGAACGGTGCCGAGCTATATCGACGGCTACAACAGGCTGATCTACATTTTCAGGCTGGGGGATACCAAGGTGGCCAACATCTATCCGGACGGAAGAGTGGAGATGAAGGCGCAGATCCCGGCCATTTCCAAGACGCTGATGAGCCAGACCAAGGACTACCGGCTGGACGAGAAGCGGACGATCGTCAAGACATATATCAGGAGTGAGAACAAATTCCGCACGGACCTGCACACCCACATGAACGCCAATCTGCATCCGGATATTCTGATCGCACTGGGGATCTGCCATCAGATCCGGTATCCGCTCTATTATATAAAAAAACTGGGGCTTCGATGCAGCAGGGAGCAGGAGGAGAAGCTGGCTGGGCGGCGGCAGGTTTCGGCAGAGAAGTACAGTGACTGCGGCCTGACCGGCAAGTATATGACGAGGAGGATCGACGACAATACTTTTATGAATTTTGCCGACCTGATCCTCAATGACCCGGAGGACGCCGCCTTCAACATACCGAGGATCCGCAGGTCGTTGGCGATCCTCAAGGACGGGCAGGCGGTCTTTACGAACCTGGAGAAAGTGTATCTGTATCGATACGTCTTCTGTAAAGGAACGGGCGCGGAGGATCCGATGGCGCTCGACGCCGGTAAGATCCGGCAGATCCCCGACGACGATATCCGCAGGGCTGTCATGCAGATCCTGGCGGACCGGGAGAACCCGGATTACAGGAATAATACGCTCTTCCAGGACAAGCTCCTGTGGATCGCCCGCAGCTATAAGGCACAGGGGGTCTCCTACGCGGAGATTTCGGACACGACCCTGGTCAAAAGAGAGGGCGCCCCGGCGATGCTGGCCCAGGTGCACGAAATCATGCCGGCAGTCACGAGGGAAACAGGCGTGATCCTGCGTTTTTTGGCTGCGATCCGGCGGATCCCGCTGACGATCGTCAAAGACAAGGTGGAGACCGGCGATTATTTCAGGGAGAACCTGGAGACGCTGCAGACCGTGATAGGCAACCCCTATGTGGCGGGCAGCGACATCATCGGCGAGGAGCTCAACAGCATCCGGGATATCGCCCCGGTGCTGCATGAGATCGTGCGGATCGCGCAGGCGGATCCCGGCTTCGTGATCCGGATCCACGCCGGGGAGAATGACGGCCTGCAGGACAACATCGCCGACAGCCTGGAATGCGTCCGGGAAGCCCTGGCGCCCGGGCAGCAAATGCCCCGCGTCCGGATCGGACACGGGCTGTACACGCCGGATCTGCGGCGGGCCAAGGGAAGAGCGCTCATTGAGATGCTGCGGCAGAGCGGCGCGGTGCTGGAATTTCAGATCACCTCCAACGTGCGCCTCAACAATCTGAGCGGAATGAAGAACCATCCTCTTCGGCAGTATCTGGCCCAGGGGATCGGCTGCGTACAGGGGACCGACGGCGGCGCGCTCTACGGGACAGATTCCATCGACGAGCAGCTCTCTCTGGAGAAGATGCTGGGACTGAGCGACGAAGAGATGCACAAAATGAGGATATGCGAGGATGCCGTTCTGGCGCAGAGCCTCAAAGCCTTTGCGGACAAAAAAGCGAAGTATGAGAGTGCGGAGCAGCCCTGGACCGCGGAGATCGACCGCAGGATATCTCTGGTCGGGAAGCGGTCGCTTCCGGCTTTGGAGGTACTGGCGGACCGGATCCGCGAGATGCCGCCGGACAAGAGCCCGATCGTGATCGTCGGGGGGAGCTTCAGCCACGACAATCACAGGACGAGACTGACGGAAGAGAATAAGAGGCGGATCGACGATATTTTGGCGCGGGAGGATCCGGAGAAGACCTTCTTTGTGATCGGACATTCCATGCGCGGCTATGAGCACTATCTGGTAAGGCAGAACAAGGGTCGGTTTCAGATTTTTGCCATGGTGCCGTCCATGATCACGGAGTCGGAATACAAGAAGCTCCGGACCGGCCTTTCGGGGATCCGGGTCTCCATTGAGCCGGTACCCATGGGCACCTATAAGAGTTTTGCCTATGAGATTTTCAAGAGAAGACCCTCGACGCTGATCGCCTTTGACGGCAATATAGCCGGCGCCAACATGATCCAGGAAGCCAAGAACAGCCGGTATCCGTGCAGGATCTATGTAAACAGCCGCTGCAAAGCGCTCAAGGTGAAGGCGGACTCGCTGGAGGGCTACGTGAATCTTTTCTAGTGCCGCCCTGCGGAAATATGTAACATTTCTTTATAAAGCTGAGACAAATTGTAAGGACCGCCCGTCGGGGACGTCAATAAAAGTGTAAGCGGTGCAGCTGCACCGCATATAAAGGGAAAATCCATGGAAGATACCGCGATCATCGATCTGTACTTTGAGAGGAATGAGAAAGCCATCGAGGAGACAGACCGCAAATATGGAAACTATTGTTATACAGTGGCGGACAACGTTCTGAACAACCGGGAGGATTCGGAGGAATGCGTCAGTGATACCTGGCTGCGCGCCTGGAACAGCATGCCCCCGAAGAGGCCTTCGGTACTGCGCGCTTTTTTGGCCAAGATCACGAGAAATCTGGCTTTTGACAGATACCGGGCCAGGAACGCAGCGAAACGGGGCAGCGGCATGATGGAGGCAGTTCTTGATGAACTGTGGGAGTGCGCCGATGTCACCGGAAACTGGAATGCGGAAGAGGCCTACGAGGCGAAGGAACTGAAGGAAGCCATCAACCGGTTTGCAAACAGCCTTCCCGAGAGGGAGTGCAGCTTGTTTGTGAGGAGATACTTCTTTGTTGAGGCGATCCCTGATATCGCGAAACGGTATCAGATGACGGAGAACAACGTCACAGTGAGTCTGAGCAGGACCAGAAAGAAGCTCCGCAAATATCTGACAGAGGGGGGATTTATAGGATGAGAGCGGAGGATCTGTTTGAAGCGATGGACGGGCTCGACGAGAAACTGATCGCCAGAAGCGATGTAAAGAGAAAGCGTTCTCAAAAGGCTTCGGAACAAAAGGCCCGGAAGGGCGGAAAAAACAGCCGCAAAAAGAAAAAGGCGGCCGACATTTACCGATATACGGTGATCGCGCTGGCATCGGCGGCAGCCGTGTTCCTGTTCCTGATGGCCAGGGACTTTCTGGGGCCCCGGCCTTACGGAAAAGCGAATCAGAGTATGGTCGGATCAGCGGACAGCGCCTACGAGGCGGAAGGCGCAGCAGAGGCGTCCCCGGAGGATGCGATGGCTCAATCGGATGCCGATGTGCCGGCTGAGGACAGCGCGTCTTCGGACGCTGATGCCCCGGCGGAAGACAGTGCGTCTTCGAACGCCGAGGTCCGGTCGCAGGCAGGAGGAGCTGCGGATGCTTCGTCGCGCACACCGGAAAACGCGAAGACAGCAGTGGACCTTCTGGGCGATCTGAAGGGCGATTATGTCAGGCTGGAGTACATCTCTGCAGCGGATGAGAGCGCAGGAGCACAGAGAAAGGTCCCTTCCTACACCAAAGAGGGCGAAGATGCGCTTTCGCATGCGTTTGAAAAGGGAAAGAAGGTGCCCGCCATTATGGCAGATAAGGGCGCACCGGTATATTATGTCTACCTCACAGACAGCAAAGGCAAGGAGGAAAAGGTCACGTTCTATGAGAACGGCTATATCAGCATGGCCAGTATCCCGGGCGTGGTCCTGAAGGAAGAGAAAGAAGAGTACGACAGAGTGCTGGCTCTCTTCGAGTGACCGCCTGTCATGCTGCAGCTGTTCTGAGTCGGCGCAGATATCCCGGATGCAGACCGGACCATCGGATCCGGGAGGGAGGTAAAGGTTATGATCAGGAAAAAAATGGCTGCGGCCGCTATTTTGACACTGGCGCTGTGTCTGGGAGGCTGCGGGAGCAGTTACAACGCGGCGTCTTCAAACGAAACCGGGAGCAGCTACGCCGC
>CACXGR010000053.1 GCA_902767235.1 uncultured Lachnospiraceae bacterium
AACAGTAAGGAGGCAGAGCGCTATGAAAAGTTTAGAGGAACTGAGAGAATTTTTCAGCCACGACCGGTATGCCACGGCGACGACGGGGATCGAGATCCTGGAGGCATCGGACGGCTACGCCAAAGTGGGACTTGCTGTCAATGCGGGCCACATGAACGCCGGGAACAGAGTCATGGGCGCGGTGTACTACACGATGGCCGATTTTGCCTTTGCGGTGGCGTCCAATCCCGACGCGGGAGACGCTCCGATCACGTTTACACTGACGAGCCAGATCAATTTTTTGGCGGCGGCTAAGGGCAAGTATCTGACAGCAGAAGCCCGCGCTGTCAAAAAGGGGCGCAGGACGAGCTTTTATGCCGCGGAGGTGAGGGACGAGCTGGGCACGCTGATCGCGACCGTTTCCTCCAACGGATATACGATGGGGTGACGGTGTGAACGTAGAGCAGATCAAGAGAAGACATATGCATGCGCTGGCAAAATACAGAGAGGCCCTCTACAAGAAGCCCGAGCTGCGGGAACTGTTCCTGGAGCTCACGTTAAACTGCAATGAGCACTGTTTTCACTGCGGGAGCAGGTGCGGTGACGTGCGCAGCGGGGAGCTGTCCATAGAGCAGTACAGAGAACTGCTGGAAGAGGTGAGGAGGAACTTCCCGGACAGCCTGCCCAGGATCTGCATCACCGGCGGAGAGCCCATGCTGCGCCGGGACTTCGAGGCGATCGCAGGCATGATCCATGAGATGGGATTCCGATGGGGGATGACCAGCAACGGCACGCTGATCGACGAAAAGGCGGCGCACATGCTCCGGGAAACGGGGATGGGCACTATATCGATCAGCATCGACGGCTTAAGAGAGACCCATGACCGCTATCGCAGAAGCCCCGGCGCCTACGACCGCGCGATGCGGGGCATCGGCGCGCTGATCCGGGAGGGCGGCTTCCACGCGATCCAGGTGACGACGGTGATCCACAAAGGAAATATCGACGAACTGGACGAGATGTTTGAGGTGATGGACGGGATCGATATCGACTCCTGGCGCGTCATCGGGATGGAGCCCATCGGAAGAGCCAGGGATTTCCCGGACCTTTTGCCGGATGCATCGGACCAGCGTCGGATCCTGGCGTTTATAAGGTCCAAACGGGCGCTGGGATACCCGGTCACGTACGGCTGCAGCCATTATCTGGGGATAGAATACGAGAGAGAGGTGAGGGACTGGTATTTCCTGTGCAATGCCGGCGTCTACGTGGCAAGCGTCATGGCAAACGGAGATATCGGAGCCTGCCTGGATATCGAGCGGCGCCCGGAGACCATCATGGGCAATATCAGAACAGATTCCTTCACCGATGTCTGGCGGAACCGGTTTGAGATCTTCAGAAGTGAGCCGGCGGAGAGAAACGCCGGATGCAGGGCGTGTGAGAGCAGGGAGTTCTGCGCCGGCGATTCCTGGCACAGCTGGGATTTCGATCGGAATGCACCAATGATATGCTTTAAAACGCCTTAAAGGCCGCGCAGGGATGAGGGCAGCCTTTAAGGCGGATCTTCTGATCAGCCGCTTTTTTGATCAGCGGCCGGAGGTCTTCGTGGACGAAAGGCCCAGGATCATGGGCAGGGTGTAGAGAATGGGAAGGCCGTATCTGGCCATGGAGTAGGGACTGATCCACAGGAAGGCGATGCTGACCGCCGTGGGGAGCATGCACATCAGGTACTCGAAGCGCTTTCCTCTGAATTCAGGCTTCAGCAGGATGCGCAGCAGCGCGAACAGCGGCAGCCACCACATGTAGAGCACACACTGCAGGAGTATGCCGATGCCCTGCTGGGTGTTCAGCCAATCATAGAAATCCGCGACGACCGTGCGATAGGGTTCTCTCTCTTCGAGATTCTCCACTTTGGTATAGCTGTTCTTCTGGAACTTGTAGTAGATCCGGATCCGCTCGGTGGGCGTGAAGAAACCGCCTGCCGTGCCGAAGAGCGCCTTGATGCCGGATCTGGGGAAGCGAAGGAAGAGCCGAAGCCATGTCCTGACATAGGTATGGATCGCCTGATCAGTCGCGTTAAATTTAAACAGGTGTTTGACATCGTCGTAATTGAGGTAGTAGAAGTTCTCCTCGGCGGCGTCCAGATCGAGAACGCCTTTTAGCGCATCGATCTCCTGTTTCGTCATCTGATCTTTGTGGTCAATGTAGGCCTGAACGGACATCTGCAGCGTAAATCCGAGTTTTTCCTGGTTTCCGCCGGGGAAAATATTGAAGGCGGGAAAGATCAGATTGGGCATGATCACGAGCAGCACGAGCGCGGGGACCAGCCATGAGGCCGCCCAGCCGGCCAGTTTCCTGCGGACCGAAGGGATCAGGATCAATGCGATATTGCAGATCAATATGAGATACAAGCCCGTCTTCCTGGTCAGAGAGAGGAGCAGGGAGAGCAGGATAAGAAGGATCATGCGGGGATGCGTCGCCCCCTCCCGGACGATCGCCAGATAGACCAGGAAATAGGGAATATAGAACATGCAGTGGAGCGAGTCCTTGAGCATTCCGATCACATACAGGGGTATGAAGGGCATCAGGCCCAGATAGAGAAAGCCGGCCAGTCTGTACAGAAAGGGGACGCCCCACTTTTCCATCCTGCACAGCAGCAGGGACATAAAGAGCGCAGTCAGTCCGGCCTGGATACAGGTGTAAATATAAGTGCCCTCCTGCGGACCGAGCTTACTGCCCAGGATCTCCGTAAAATAGACAAAGATCAGCGTGTCTGTCACCGGGTGGTGATCATTGAGAAAGCAGCTGACCTTGGGCTCATCGGGCCGCCAGTTGATCTCGATCGGCATGGTGTCCGTGACATAGTCCTTGATCATATTGGTCGTATCCAGACTGGAGACGCCCGGATAATATGCGTACATATAAGGGTAGAACAGGCACAGCAGAAGCAGTGCCGTCACAATGACGCCGGGCAGGTTCCAGCAAAAGAGGAAATGGCGCCTGGCTTTGGGAGCAGGTTCATCTTCGGAGACGGGGGCTGCCGTGTCCTTTTCGGCCGCATACCGGTCCACCAGATTCAGGACCTTCCAGGAGACGACAAAGACGAAAAACCAGACGACGAACTGCATGACGGTCATGAGCCGCTCTTCCCGCGTCCCGATCCCGAAGGTGCCGTCGGCGCGCACATGCATGACGATGACGGTAAAGGCGGAGAGAGCGAGCACCGTAAAAAGGCCGATCACCTTGCCGGCGATCCTGCGCCCGGACGAAGGGCGATGAGAAGCCACGCTCTGTGCATCGGGTATGACGGCATCGGTGCCGGGGAGTTTGACGATTTCGCCGGATTCGTTCATGTTCAGTCCTTCCGCCGCATTTGCAGCATGCGTATGTTAACAGTACATACAGATCAATACTCGTTTCAGTGTAACACTTTGAGAATATCACCAGAGGAAAGACCGTGCAAGTTATGATAGGGGGATCGTGCGGTTTACGGGTGTCGTTTCGCGGCGAATCGGGTATAATAGGAGTGCAGCGGTATTTTGACACAGCAATAAGAAAGCGGAAGAGATAATGATCACGACTTTTACAGGTCCCATGCACAGCGGCAAGAGCGAGACCATGATCAGGCGCTACAAGAAGATCTACAATAAGGACAGCATTCTTGTCTTCAAGCCCAGAGTGGATACCAGGGATATGGGATACATCAGCAGTAAAGGCAGCAAGAAGACGGTGGAGGCGATCTGCATCAACCGGCTGGAGGAGATCCTGCCCCATGTGACGGAGGACATCACCAATATTTTCATCGATGAGATCCAGTTCATGGGCGGCAGCGTCAAAGTATTGCTGGAACTCTCGATCATCGAGGACATCGATATTTATTGTGCCGGGCTGAACATGACCTCGGAACAGGAGCCCTTCGGTATTATGCCGCAGATCCTGGCGATCAGCGATAAGATCATCAACAACTATTCTTCCTGCAATGTGTGCGGAAGAAAAGCCATGTACACATATTATGACGGCAGCCAGAAGAAGGAGAGCGATGTGCTGGTCGGCGACGACGGCTATAAGTCCCTCTGCAGAAGATGCCTGAAAAGGACCCTCACAAAGACCGGGGACAACAGGCTGACGCTTTCACTATGAACACATCAGGAAAGGAAATACGCCATGGACAGCATTATTATCGGAATCGCCGGCGGGACCGGATCGGGCAAATCGACCTTCACGAACCGGATCAAGGAAGAGTTCAGGGACAAGGTCTCTGTGGTCTACTATGACAACTACTACAAAGCCCATGATGACATTCCCCTTGAGGAGCGAGCGCTGATCAACTACGATCACCCGGATTCCTTTGAGACGGACCTGCTGGTCAGGCATCTCAATGAACTCAGAAGCGGTTCTACGGTGCAGTGTCCGGTATATGATTATTCTGTACACAACAGGACCGGCGAGACCGTCGAGATCCGTCCGGCGGATGTGATCCTGGTGGAGGGGATTCTCGTGCTGCATGACGAACGCCTTCGGAACATGATGGATATCAAGATCTACGTGGACGCCGACGCGGACGAGCGGATCCTGCGCCGCGTCATCCGGGATGTCAAGGAGAGGGGCAGAGATGTGGAAGGGATCGCCAAGCAGTACCTGACCACGGTCAAGCCGATGCACTACCTCTTCGTCGAGCCGACCAAATACACGGCGGATATCGTCATCAACAGCGGGCTCAACGACGTGGCCTTTGATGTGATCAAGGTAAAGATCAATGCACTTTTAAAGGACGCCCATCAAAAAGACCGGGAGGGCGGTACAGACGGCGCTGTCTGACCGGCGGCTGTTTTGGACTATAACCGGCGCGCCCCCTCTGAATCGACGGTTGTCAATCATTTCCGAATGGTTTAGGATAAAAAGGATGCATATCCAGAAGATACGAAAGGAACATATACATTATGGAAGAAAAACAGAGACAGATCATCCTCACCGGCGACCGCCCCACGGGCAGGCTGCACCTGGGTCACTATGTGGGCTCCTTGAAGCGCCGCGTGGAACTGCAGAACTCAGGCAAATTTGATGAGATCAATATTTTGATCGCGGACGACCAGGCGCTGACCGACAACGCCGACAATCCCGGCAAGATCAGGGACAACATCATCAATGTAGTTCTGGATTATCTGTCTGTGGGCCTTGACCCCGCAAAGACCACGATCTGCGTGCAGTCCGCGCTTCCGGCGCTGCATGCCCTCACTTTCTATTACATGAACCTGGTGACGACGGCGCGCCTGTCCCGCAATCCCACCGTCAAGGCGGAGATGCAGATGAGAGGCTTTGCCGACGAAGGTCTTCCGGCCGGTTTCTTCACCTATCCGGTCTC